>JAFAHL010000715.1 GCA_019237215.1 Hyphomicrobiales bacterium
CGTCAACGTGCGAGTGCTCATCGATACGCTGCGCCAGGTCGTGGTGGTGCCCACCGCCGCCATCCAGCGCGGTCCCAACGGAGCGTTCGTGTACGTGGTCAAGGATGGTGACGCCGTGACCGTGCGGCGGGTGACGCTGACGCAGCAAAACGACGTGCAGGCGGTGGTCGCCAGCGGCTTGCAGGCAGGCGAGCGCGTCGTCACGACCGGCTTTGCCCGCCTCACCGAGGGCACGGTGGTGGCGGTGTCGAGCGCGGAGGATGCCGGGCAGGTCACGACGCCGGTGGCGCGGCCGCGCCCAGATGGCACCCGTGGCACACGCGAGCGCGGAGGCGAGAAAGCGAAGCGTAGTCCGAGCGCGGGCCTGCCCCCGGCCGCCAACCCATGAGCGTCTCGTCGCCCTTCATCCACCGCCCGATCGCGACCTCGCTGCTCGCAATTGCCGTCATGCTCGGCGGGATACTCGGCTATATGTCGCTGCCAGTCTCCTCGCTGCCCCAGGTTGATTTTCCCACCATTCAGGTCACGACCCAGCTGCCGGGTGGGAGTCCCGACGTGATGGCATCGCTGGTGACGGCGCCGCTCGAGCGCAATTTCGGGCAGATTCCGTCGCTGCAGCTGATGACCTCCTCGAGCTCGTTCGGCGTGAGCCAGATCACGCTGCAGTTCGAGCTCAACCGCGACATCGATGCGGCTGCGCAGGACGTCCAAGCGGCGATCAATGCCTCGGCAGCGACGCTACCAAAAAACCTGCCCTACCCGCCGGTCTATTCCAAGGTGAACCCCGCCGATGCGCCGATGGTGACGCTGGCGATCACCTCCGACACCATCTCGCTGCGCGCGCTCAGCGACGTCGCCGATACCCTGCTGGCGCAGCGGCTGAGCGAAATTTCCGGCGTCGGGCGCGTCACCGTGCAAGGCAATATCCGACCCGCCATCCGCATCCAGGCGGATCTGTCTCGGCTTGCCAATTACGGCATCTCGCTCGAGGACCTGCGCAACGTGATCATGGCGGCGAATGTCGCCGGCGCCAAAGGCGCGCTCGACGGCGCCCACCAGTCCTATACCATCGCGGCCAACGACCAGCTGACCGCGGCCGACGCCTATCGCAACATCATCGTGACCTATCGCAACACCGCGCCGGTCCTGCTCCGCGACGTGGCCGACGTGATCGATGGGCTCGAGAACAACAAGGTGGGCGGCTTTTACCAGGGCAAGCCCGCCGTCGTCGTCGACATCCAGCGCCAGCCCGGCGCCAACGTGATCGAGACGGTGCGGCGCATCAACAACGAGCTGCCGAAGCTGCAGCGCTCGATGCCGATCGGCGCCACGCTCACCGTAGTGCACGATGCCACCGCCAGCATCCGCGCGTCGGTCCACGACGTGCAATTCACGCTGATCCTGAGCGTGGCGCTCGTCATCACCGTCGTGCTCCTCTTCCTGCGCACCATCCGCGCCACCATCATCGCCGGCGTTGCGCTGCCGCTGTCGCTGATTGCGACCTTCGGGATCATGTGGTTCTGCGGTTTTTCGCTGGACAACCTGTCGCTGATGGCGCTGACGATCGGCACCGGCTTCGTCGTCGACGACGCCATCGTCATGATCGAGAACATCGTGCGCCACATGGAGAACGGCGAGGAGCCGTTCCAGGCCGCGCTGCGCGGCGCGAGCGAAATCGGCTTCACGGTGATTTCACTCACGGTCTCGTTGATCGCGGTGTTCATCCCGCTGCTGTTCATGACCGGCCTGGTCGGCCGCATGTTCCGCGAATTCGCGCTCACGCTGACCATCGCCGTGGTGACCTCGGCGGTGGTTTCGCTTACCTTGACGCCGATGATGTGCAGCCGGCTGCTGCGGCATCAGGCGGCGGGACCTGCGAGCGTCGGCATCACGCGCATATTTCACGGCGCGATCGACGGCTCGGTGGAGCTTTACGGGCGCAGCCTCGACTGGGTGCTGCGCCACGAGACCCTCACGCTGCTGGTTACCGCCGCCACGCTGGTCGCGACGGTCTGGCTCTACATCGTCATTCCCAAGGGATTTCTACCACTGCAGGACACCGGCCTCATTTTCGCGGTCATGGAAGGCGGACAGGACATCTCGTTCACGGAGATGAAGCGGCTGCAGGCCACGGTCGAGGACGCGATGCGCAAGGATCCCGACGTGAGCGGGGTCGTCTCCGTCATTGGCGTGACGCCGATCAACGCCACGCCGAATGCCGGTCGGCTTGCCATCACGCTGCGTGCTCGCGATGAACGCCAGACGCCGGTGACCGCGATCATCGAGCGGCTGCAGCGGGCGGTCGCCGCGGTTCCCGGCGTCGTCATGTACTTTCGGCCGGTCCAGGACATCCAGATCTCGACGCGCGTGAGTCGCGGTCAATTTCAATATACGCTCACGGGCACCGAAGCGAACGAGGTCGGCGACTGGGCAACGCGTCTAACGCAGCAACTGCAGAAGTCCGAGGTGCTGCGCGACGTCGCCTCGGAAGCGCAGGACAACGGCCTTGGCATGGATATTGAGGTCGACCGCGAAATGGCCGGCCGGTTGGGCGTCTCCATGCAAACCGTGATCGATACCTTGAGCGACGCTTTCGGTCAGCGGCAAATTTCGACGATCTACGGTCAGGCCAACCAATACCGCGTGATCCTCGAGGCGCAACCGGAATACCAGAACGATCCGACCACGCTGGCGAAGCTCTACGTTCCCGCCTCCGGCGTTCAAGCCGTGGCCCAGCCCACCTCGTTGACCTCGACCTCGCCCACCGTCATTCCGACGGTCTCGGGCGCCGCGATGGTGCCGCTGAGCGCCATCGCTCGCTATGAGCATACCCCCGCCCACTTGGTGGTCGCTCATCAGGAGCAATTCCCGGCGGTCACGATCAGCTTCAATCTCGCTCCCGAGGCCGCGCTCAGCGACGCAGTCGCGGCGATCACGCAGGCCGAGCACGAGATCGGCATGCCGACCTCGGTGATCGGCAGCTATTCCGGCGATGCGGCCGAGTTCGCCAAGTCGCTCGCCGGCGAACCCTGGCTGATCCTGGCGGCCGCGGTCACCATCTACATCGTGCTGGGCGTGCTGTACGAGAGCTTCATCCACCCACTCACCATCCTATCCACGTTGCCGTCGGCCGGCGTCGGCGCACTGCTCGCGCTGATGCTCTATAAGCAGGACCTTTCCGTCGTCGCCCTCATCGGCATCGTGCTGCTGATGGGCATCGTGAAGAAGAACGCGATCATGATGATCGACTTCGCGCTCGAGGCCGAGCGCAAGCAGGGCCTCTCGCCGCGGGAGTCGATCGTTCAGGCTTCGCTGCTGCGGTTCCGTCCGATCATGATGACCACGCTCGCGGCCTTGTTCGGCGCCATTCCGCTCGCGTTCGAATCAGGCACCGGCTCGGAGCTGCGCAATCCGCTCGGCATCACCATCATCGGCGGGCTGCTGCTCAGCCAGCTGCTCACGCTCTATACCACGCCGGTCATCTATCTCGCGATGGAACGCGTGAAGACACGGTTGAGCGGCCCGGCACCGCTGCAGACCGAGCTCGACCTGCCGGAGGATCCCAAGCCTTCGCGACACGCGGCCGCGGAGTGACGACATGAGCGGCGCGAGCTTCTCCGAACCCTTCATTCGCCGACCGGTCGGCACCACGCTGCTTGCCATCGGGCTCTTTCTGGTGGGTGCGGTGGCCTACCGCTTCCTGCCGGTCGCCAGCATGCCGACGGTGGATTTTCCGACCATCAACGTCACCGCCAGCCGGCCCGGCGCCGATCCGGAAACGATGGCGGCGACGGTGGCGGCGCCGCTCGAGCGCCGGCTGGGAGAAATCGCCGGCGTCACCGAACTCACCTCCCGCAGCTC
>JAFAHL010000029.1 GCA_019237215.1 Hyphomicrobiales bacterium
GCGCGGAGGCGGAGCGCTACGTCTTGGCGCGTGATCGCGTCGAGCGGCATGGTGTGGAGGGGTCGGAAATATGCGCCGGTGAGATAGCGGCGCGTGCCGGCGAAGCTATTTGGCCGCAAGTGCCGTCCCTTGAACGTAAGAAAGTCCTCGACGGCTTTGCGGAAGGTGAGCTTGTCGGCGTCTCGCCGGTCGGCCCGGTCAGCGCTCGGGTCCTGCCCGAGCGCCACCTTGGCCAAGACCTCTTTCGCTGCGGCTCGCGCTTTATCGGCCCCGAGCACGTCGGCCGAGCCGATCAAGTATCGGCGGCCAGCCCCGGCGCGGCGATACTGCACAATCCACGAGCGCAGCACCTTGCCGCCGGCCCCGGCTCTCAGCCGGAGGCCGAAGCCTATCAAGGTGTCGTCGAAATAGATGACGTCGGCCTTGCCGGCCGGCAGTTCGAGCGCGGCGGCGGCCTTGGAATCGAGCTTCATGATGCGGTCTCCCTATTGGTTTTTGGCGGCCGTGGGGAAGCGATGGGGAAACAGACAGGCGTTTCCCGGCGGCCCCCGCTGGCCTCGCAAGTAATCGCCAACTAAGCCAAAAACCCCGAAAATCAAGCTCCGCGGCCTTTCCCGGCCTGGGCTGGCCTATAGAAAGCCATAGCAGCAGCTAAGGGTCAAGAGATGGTTAACGCAGCGTATCCAAATGAAGTTAACAATCGGTAGATCGATGGGATGTTGCCGCTGGCGGCGCGCGGGCGATCACGTTGCGATCGCCATCCATGGCGTCTGCGGGTAGACGGCAAGCGCCGCGGCGGCAAGGGCAATACCGTAGGGCACGCCGGCGTCCTTGCCGTGCAGCCGCTGCGCCCAGTCGTGCCGCGCCAGCCAATCCGGCAGCGGCGCCATGCGGAACCAGATCAGCCCCACGCTCAACGCTCCGCCCAGCAGTGATGCGTAGAGCAGATAGGGCAAAAGATGATCGAAGCCGAGCCAGAGTGCCGTGGCCGCCGCGAGCTTGGCGTCGCCGCCGCCGATGATGCCGCGGGCGAACAAGCTAAACGCCGCCACGAGTACGACGCTGCCGGCGGCCAGATGGGAAGGGACGTCCGCCGCGCTCACGCCGCCGATCACCGCCAGCGCGACGAAGCCGCCGACGAGGATCAGCGACACCCGGTTGGAGATGGTCAAGGTCAGGAAATCGCTCGAGGCAGCGAATGCCATCATCGCCGGAAACAACGCCAGCCTGATCGCATCGGCGACCATGATCATGTCGTCGCGCGCTTACTTGAACGCGTCCTGGACGAAGGTCGCACTGAGCTTCGAGCCCAGCCCCTGCACGACGGCGATGATCGCGACCGAGATGCCGGCGGCGACGAGGCCGTATTCGACGGCGGTCGCGCCCGACTCGTCCTTCACGAAGCGCTTCACGAGATTGATCATTGATGCCTCCACGGTTCACAACTGACGCTCTTGGCTGCGCTAGCCGTTATTGCCCGGCCGATCTGCAACCGGGACGAACGCTAGCCGGCCTCACCTTGCAGCGAGGTTAATATCCGTGGTCGAAATCACAGTTATGCATCCGCAATACAGTGTCGTTAACGATATATTTTTCCAGTTATTCCTTGGTTAACAATGGATTTTTCTGTTTCATCGACTTGTATATCTGCGTTGTTAATCAATTAAAGCATGGACGCTTGGAATTCAGTCGCAAGATATTCTCTACGACACCGAAATAATGCTTTGTCGGTCTCCAACAATATGTCGGCTCATCCGAAACGCGCGGGGCTTTCCGGCCATTTTTGGGGTTGCCTGCTCAGCAGGCTCGGCGACGGTCGCCGCGGTTTACGAATCTTCGCGAGGAGCGATGCGGCTCGTCGCCGTGCTGAAGTGGCTCGCGCTTGCCTCGACGTCGCGCCTCACGGGATCGGCAGCGCCGTTGTCGCCTTGATCTTCTCCATGGCGAAGCGCGAGGTGACGTTCTTGAGCGGCACCGCCGCGATCAGCCGCTTGTAGAACGAATCGTAGCCAGCGATGTCGGGCACGACCACGCGCAGCATATAGTCGACATCGCCGGCCATTCGGTAAAACTCCATCACCTCGGGCATGATTCTCACCTCGGCGGCGAATCGGTCGAGCCATTGCTGGGAGTGGTCGCCGGTCTCGATCGAGACGAACACGGTGACGCCGAGCCCGATCTTGTCCTGATCGACCAGCGCCACTCGCCGCTGAATCACCCCGTCGGCTTCCAGCCGTTGGATGCGTTTCCAGCAGGGAGTCGAGGACAGGCCCACCAGACTGCCGATCTCGGCGACCGAATGGGAGGCGTCCTGCTGCAGAAGCGCGAGAATCTTGCGGTCGATGGCGTCCATCGCGGCAAACCCTGCGAGCGAAATGAATGCAATCTCGACGGGAGTGGTAGAATGATCTCTTCGCCTCCCGGCGTTTTTGAGGTGTATCTAGAAGACTATTCTCCCGCAACTGAAAATCGCTGACAGCGCGCTGCCCTGCGAGCGTGAAGCGCGCCGCGCTTTAGCGTCCCGCCAGCAAGGCGTCGACCTCGGTGCGGCGCGGGGCTGCCATGCTGCCGCCTAGACGCGTGCATTTGAGTCCGGCCGCGGCTGCGGCGAACCGCAGCGCAGCGACCACGTCGCGGCCTTCCGCGAGCGCGAGCGTGAATGCGCCGTGGAACACGTCACCGGCGCCCAGGGTGTCGATCGCCTCGACCGCGAACACCGGGCTCTGGCGCAAGGCGGCGCCATCGCGCCAGAGCACGTCGCGCGGACCCTGGGTGACGGCGAGAAAAGACGATGTCGTGGCGGCCATCGCGGTGAGCGCGGCGCCGAGGTCGTCGAGACCGGTGGTGGCGCGCAGGCACTCGCTCGAAAACACGACGTGGGTGGCAATGCGGAACAGCTCGTCGGACATCTGCGTCGGCCGGTCGGCGTCGAGCACCACGGTGAGGCCGCGCCCGCGCGCCGCCACGCAGATCGGCCGCACGAATTCGGGAAAGCGGTTATCGGCGACCACGGCGTCGGCACATGCCACCAGGCTCGCCGGGTCGGCGGCCGTCGCGGCGGCGAGCCGAGGATCGCAGTGAGTCACGATCATGCGATCGCCGCGCGCGTCGATGAAGATCGCGGAGAGCGCCGTTTGCACGCCGACGAGGCGCTGGCAGCCGGTGCAGTCGACCTGCTCGCGCGCGAGCGCGGCCAGGACTCGATCGCCGTTCGAATCCTCGCCGGGCGGACCGCCGAGCGGCCCGGCCAGCGCCGCGCGTCCGCCGAGCCGCGCCACCGCGACCGCGGCATTGGCGGCGCAGCCGCCATTGACGATGAAAAAACTCTGCGCCTGGGTTTTTGCGTCCGGCTGCGGAAAGCGATCGACCCGGAACACCTCATCGAGCACGATGATGCCCGCGCACAAGATCGCGCGCGCGTCGGCACCCGCGTTAGCGGAACTCAACCTCTTCCTCCACCCAGGCGCGGATGATGTGGTAGGCGATGGCCATGGTCGGCGGCGTGGTCAAGCCGCCGGGATGACATCGCAACAGCATGCTCGCGACCTCCTCGCGGTCGAACCAGCGGGCATCGTCGAGCTCCGCGCGATCGATGACGATCTCGCGCGAAAGCGCCTCGGCATGACAGCCGATCATCAGCGAGGTGGGAAAGGGCCAAGGCTGCGAGGCGAAATAGCTCACGCGTCCGCAAATGATGCCGGCCTCTTCGCGCGTTTCCCGCCGCACCGCGTCTTCGATCGCCTCCCCGGGCTCGACGAAACCGGCGAGGCACGACCATATCCCAGGCTGAAAACGATGCGAGCGGCCAAGCACGCAGCGCTCGCCCGCGACCGCAAGCATGATCACGACCGGATCCGTGCGCGGGAAATGCTGGGCGCGGCAAGACGGGCAATCGCGTCGCCAGCCGGCTTCGACGAGATTGGTCGCGGCCCCGCAATTGGGGCAAAAGCGATGACGCCCATGCCAATTGAGCAGCGCTTTGCCCTCGGCGAGCGGCGGCAGATGCTCGGCCTCGACCAGGCCGCGCACCGCGATCGAGCGCAGATCGGTGACGAGGAATTCGCCGCGCGTTTTGAGTACCTCCGCGGCCGCTGACTCGAGTGCGATGGCGAATCGCGGTGCGCTCTCGCAGAGGCCGAGAAAGACGAGTTCCGCCGTGCGGCCAAGTGCGCGCGCTTCTACCAATGTGAACAGCGGATCGGCAACAGCGGTGGCCTGCTTGAGGACCACCAATTCGCCAGCGACCACATAGACGCGCGCGCGCGGATCGTTCTCCAGCGCCGCGAGCGCGGCCGCATCCGCGCGCCGCTCAGCCGCGCGCTCGATCGAGCTTGCGGCATAGCCGAGACGCGGCTTGGGGCCGAGATCGGGGCGCGGCGACATGGAACGGCTCCGGCGGGCCATCGACGCTGGCCCGTTGGTGCTGTGCCATGTGGAAGGTTCACAAAGCAAGCGCATCCGCAATGCTCAAGACATTGCGCTGCGCTCGACCGCGCGAGGTGGCTTATATTGGGGTGGCGCCGCACCAGGCGCGCAGACGGCACAAGCCCCAGGAGAGAGTTCATGCCCGCGATTGTGGACAAGGCATCGCAAAATTCGGCGCCGTTCGTCGACCAGCTTCCGAACGGCCCAGGCGTTTCCAAGATCGATCCGTCCGATCCCGCCGCGCCCATGTACCGGCTGCTGGCGAAGCTGCGCTCACCGGTGACCTTGCGCGATCTGATGATCCACCCGGTCCGCACCGGCTATATCGGTCAGGAGCAGCCACTCACGGGGGCGGACCTGCCGAAGAGCGCCGCTGAGCTCTACCCTG
Source organism: Hyphomicrobiales bacterium (assembly GCA_019237215.1). GTDB lineage: Bacteria > Pseudomonadota > Alphaproteobacteria > Rhizobiales > Xanthobacteraceae > VAZQ01. Next base: position 4,814 of record JAFAHL010000029.1, read on the forward strand.
AGATCGGCGTGTCCGAGGTCGCCGTTCCTTCGCCGGCTGGCCGCATCCGCTGCCAGGTGTTCAGTCCGCCGGCGTCGAACCCGCGGGGCGGCCCGCGCCCGATGATGCTCTATCTTCATGGCGGCGGGTTCACCCTCGGCCAATCGGAGGACACCGCCTACATCACCAGCAGGATCGCGGCGGAAAACGCGATGGTGGTCGTGAGCGCAAATTATCGTCTCGCGCCGGAGTGGCCGTTTCCGGCCTGCCTCGATGATTGCCTCGCGGTATTGCAGTGGATGCAGAAGGACGGCGCCACGCTCGGCGCAGACGGGACACGAATTGCAGTGGGAGGCGATTCCGCGGGCGCCAATCTCGCCGCCGCGCTCGTGATCAAAGCGCGCGACGAAGGCGTCTCGCCGCCGCAAGCCACGGTGCTGCTCGCCCCGATCACGGATTTCTTCTTCGAACAGCACGAGTCGTTCGAGCGCCTCGCACCGCTTGGCATCGTCTATGATAGCGCCTTCATCGGGTTCATCCGCGGCGCTTATCTCGTCCACGGTGAGAACTGGGCGCACCCGCACGCGAGCCCAGCGCGAGCCGACCTGCGCAACTATCCTCCCACGTTCATCGCTACCGGCACGGCCGATCCGCTTGTTGATGACAACCGTGCCTTCGCGCAGAAACTGCGCGCGGCGGGGGGCAAAACGGTCGAGCACTTCGTTCGCGAAGGCATGCCGCACGGCTTCTATTTCTTTCCCGGCATATTCGACCAAGGCGACGAAGCCTTCGCGGCCATCGCGGCGTTTCTCAAGCAGGCAGGCGCAGCTTGACGGCGCCAAGGGAGAACCGGCGGGGGACCGCGGTCGGGCGCCGCTTGCATTCTCGTTGCGTTGCGCCGATATAGAGGCGGGAGGTTGGCGGTGGACGAGCCACTCGCCAACCGGGTCAGGTCCGGAAGGAAGCAGCCCTAACGAGCGCGGTTCGGGTCGCTCGTCAGCCTCCCACCCTTCCCTCATGTGAAGCGCGAAGACCCGCGTCGGGGCGGCGGATCGGATGGCATTATGAGCGACGCCACGAACCAGTCCGATCCGACTCTCGTTCTCGACGATCGGCCGGCGGACGAGTCGTCCTACCGCGTGCTCGCTCGCAAGTATCGTCCCGCGACCTTCGATGATCTGATCGGCCAAGATGCGATGGTGCGCACGGTCTCGAATGCGTTCGAGACTGCTCGCATCCCGCAAGCCTGGATCTTGACCGGCGTGCGCGGCGTCGGCAAGACCACGACGGCGCGCATCCTCGCCCGCGCGCTCAACTACGAGCTTCCCGACGGCTCTATCACCGCGCCAGCAATCAAAATGCCGGCGATCGGCGTGCATTGCCAAGCGATCATGGAGAGCAGGCACATCGACGTCATCGAGATGGATGCCGCCTCTCACAACAGCGTCGACGACGTGCGCCAGATCAACGACGCGATTCGCTATGCCCCGGTCAGCGCCCGCTACAAGGTCTACATTCTCGACGAAGTTCATATGCTCTCTACGCAGGCCTTCAACGCCCTGCTCAAGACGCTGGAAGAGCCGCCGGCGCACGCCAAGTTCATCTTCGCCACCACGGAAATTCGCAAGGTTCCCATCACCATTCTCTCGCGCTGCCAGCGTTTCGATCTGCGTCGGGTCGATGCCGGTCTGCTGGTGAAGCATCTCGAAACGATTGCGAGCAGGGAAGCGATCGAGGTCGAGCCCGAGGCGTTTGCGCTGATCGCGCGCGCAGCGGAAGGCTCGGTGCGCGACGCGCTGTCGCTGTTGGATCAAGCCATCGCCCACGCGGCCGGACGGGTGCGCGCCGAGGACGTGCGCCAGATGCTGGGGCTTGCCGACCGCGCGCGGGTCATCGACCTGTTCGAGGCGCTGATGCGAGGCGATGTCGCCTCCGCGCTTACCGAGCTGCGCGCGCAATATGACATCGGCGCCGATCCCGCGGTGGTGCTGACTGACCTCGCCGAGTTCACCCATTTCGTCACCCGCGTGAAGATCGTGCCCGCGGTCGCCGACGACCCGGCGCTGATCGAGGTCGAGCGCACGCGCGGACGCGCCTTTGCCGAGAAGCTCTCCATGCGCGTGCTCTCGCGTACCTGGCAGATGCTGCTCAAAGGCGTTGCCGAGGTCGCCGCCGCCGGCCGCCCGCTCGCGGCGGCTGAAATGGTGCTGGTGCGCATCGCCTATGCCGCCGACCTGCCGACGCCTGATGAAGTGATCCGGTCGCTCGACGACAATGCAAACGTCAGCCGTGCGCGTGGTTCGACGCCTTCGCATGCGACGGTCGCCTCCGCGCCGCGCTTCGAGGCACCGCGGGTCGAAGCGCCGCGAGTCGAGACCTCGCGTGGCGCGCCGCGCGCAGCCCTTGCGCCGTCGAGCGAGCCCATCGCGCGTCTGCCTGAGACGCAGCCGAGTCCGCAACCGCTCGTCGTCGCGCGCTTTGAGGATTTGATCGCCCTTGCCGCGCAGAAGCGCGACCTCGGCGTCAAGCTCGCGCTCGAGCGCGACGTGCGGCTGGTGCGCTGCGAGGACGGTCGGCTCGAGATCGGATTGGAGCGTAGCGCCGCGAAGACGCTGGTCAACGATTTCGCGCGCAAGTTCTCGCAGTGGACGAATCGGCGCTGGATGGTGGTGGTATCGGCCGAAGAGGGCCAGCCGACGGTGAGATCGCAGAATGAGGCGCGGCAGGCCGAGCTCAAGACCGGCGTGCGTGCAGACCCGCTCGTGCAGGCCGTGCTTGCGCGCTTTCCGGGGGCCGAGATCGTCGACGTGCGCAAGGGCGCTGCGGCCTCGCCGCAGGAGCTGCCGCCGGGCGATTCCGAGGATGCCGCGGCGGAGGTTGCGCCCGACGACGACGGCTCTGCGTTCGGCGCGCAAGTTCCGCATAGCGGGCGGCCGGACGAGGCGGACGACGATCTTTGAGCGGCAACTTTTACGTGGGCGGCACAGGAGAGGTGAGCGATGGCGGATTTCCTGGGGCTGATGAAGCAGGCCGCTGAACTCAAATCCAAGATGGAGGCGATGCAGGCCGAGCTCGAACAGATCGAGGTCGAAGGCACGTCGGGCGGCGGCCTCGTCACCGTCAAGCTCTCCGGCAAGGGAGAGGTGAAAGGCGTCAAGATCGACGACACGCTCATGCAGCCGTCGGAGAAGGAGATCCTGGAGGATCTCATCGTCGCCGCCCATTCCGACGCGCGGCGCAAGGCCGAGACGCTGCTGCAGGACAAGATGAAAAGCGTTGCCGGCGGCCTGCCGCTGCCGCCCGGGATGAAATTGTTTTGAATACGTCTGACCGCTGGCAGATCCGGCGGAACGGCGTCGGATGGAGGTCGGCCGTGGAAAAAGACATCGATGTGCAGGCTTTGTCGGCCGCGATCGCGGGATTTTTGGCGTGTCACGTGCTGACGTGCCGTTTCCTGGTGCAGGAAGGGGTGGTGGAGAAGGATCGGTTCACGTCCTACCTTGAGGCCGCGATGGCGGAGATGGCGCCTGGCATCGAGGACAAGCGCACATTATTCGGCTTGCGTCAGTTGATTACGGCGCTGCGCGCGCCGCCGGCGTCGACCGCCGTACAATAGCCGAGCGCAGGCCGCCGATCGTCGCTCATGCCCACCGCCGCTGCCGGACCCGAGATCGAGCGTCTGATCGCGCTGCTCGCCCGCCTGCCGGGGCTCGGCCCGCGTTCGGCGCGGCGCGCGGCGCTGTTTCTCATCAAGAAGCGCGAGCAAATCATGGCGCCGCTCGCCGCGGCGATGCGAACCGCGCTCGAAAAAATCGAGATCTGCCGGGTGTGCGGCAATATCGACACGCAGAATCCCTGCACGGTCTGCACCGATGTGCGGCGCGATCCCGCCATCATCGTCGCGGTGGCCGACGTCGCCGACCTGTGGGCGCTCGAGCGCGCGCACGCGGTCAATGCCCGGTATCACGTGCTTGGCGGCACGCTCTCACCGCTCGACGGCATCGGCCCGCAGGATCTTTCGATCGATGCGCTGGTGTCGCGCGCCCACGATCCTGCGGTGACTGAGGTGATCCTTGCGCTCAACGCCACGGTCGACGGGCAGACCACGGCGCACTACATCACCGATTTGCTGCACGGCGCCAATGTCAAGGTGACGCGGCTTGCCCATGGCGTGCCGGTCGGCGGCGAGCTCGACTATCTCGACGAGGGCACGCTCGCGGCGGCAATCCGGCAACGCACGACGTTTTAATCGTCCATCACGATGCGTGTCGGTTTGGCAAGGCCGGTGAAATGACCGCGCCGCTGCAGCCAAACGAGCAGGACCATGCTCGGCAGAGCGGTCAGCGCGCTGATGATGAAGAACAACGGCCAGCCCGCGCGTTCGGCGATGAACCCCGCGCCGGCCGAAAGGTAGGTGCGCCCGACGGCGGCAAGCGCGGTCAGTAGCGCGTATTGCGTCGCCGTGTGCAGCGGGTTGTTGCACAGCGCCGAGAGGTAAGCGACGAAGATCACAGTCCCGATGGCGCCGGTAAAGTTCTCCACGATGATCGTCAGCGTCAATGCCCATAGGTTGACGCCGACGAAGGCCTGCCAGGTGAAGATCAGGTTCGAAGCCATCTGCAGAAACGCGCCGATCCACAGGCTCGAAACCAGCGGATAGGCGCGCGCGAGGGCACCGCCGGCAAACCCGCCGATCAGGGTCGCGGCGAGTCCGACCCCCTTGACGATGGCGGCATAGTCATTGCGCGAGAATCCGAGATCGATCACGAACGGCGCGGTCATTGCGCCGGCGAATGCATCACAAAGCTTGTACAGCACGACGAAGACGAGCACGACGATCGCCAAGTCGCGGGTGAGGAAGTCGGCAAAGCTCGCATACGCCGCCTTGGCCACGCGCACGAGCGGGTTCTCGCGCGCATGCTCGGCGTGCTCGGTCGTGGCCACGACCGATTTCTCGGGCTCGCGGGCCATGAACGAAGTGGCGATGCCGATGACGACCAGCGCCGCCATTACCAGGTAGCCCGCGGTCCAGGCCGCGTCTTTGCCGAAACCGAGGCCCTCTTCAAATCCGCTCACCAGAAACAGCGCGCCCGCGGTGGAGGCCAGCATGCCGATCCGGTAGGCCGCGACATAGGCTGCCATGCCGGCGGCCTGCTGGCTCTCAGGCAGGCTTTCGATCCGGAAGGCGTCGATGACGATATCCTGCGTGGCGGAGGCGGTGGCGACGAAGAGCGCGGCCGCGAACACGACGTACCATGGCGCCCGCGCGGGATCGGAGAAGGCGAGCAGCACGATCGAAACGATCAGCAGAAGCTGCGAGAACAAGAGCCAGCCGCGCCGTCGTCCGAACAGCGCCGAAAGCACCGGCGCGTCGAGCGCGTCGACGACTGGCGCCCACAAGAACTTGATGGTGTAGGGCGTGCCGACCAGGGCGAACAAGCCGATCACGCCGAGGTCGACGCCCACTTCCCGCATCCAGACCAGAAGCGTGGAACTCGATAGCGCCAGCGGCAGCCCGGCGGAGAAGCCGAGGAGGAGCACGATCAGCACGCGCGGCTTGAGATAGACCGCGAGCGTGTCGGCGAAGCTCGGGCGAGCGGTCGCGGTATCAGGCGTCACGGTCATCGCGGCAGCTATCGTCGAATCGGTGCGCGGATACAAGCCTTGCCACGCGCTTGCGGCAAAAAGTGATCGGACT
>JAFAHL010000177.1 GCA_019237215.1 Hyphomicrobiales bacterium
ACGATGCCCACCACACCATCATGGGCTGTACTGCGATCGAACGCGACGGCCTGTAGCTCCGCTGGCACGCCCGATCGCTGACCGGCGAGGCCGCCATGGCCCGGCTAGATCGAGCGCTCGGGTGGCAACCTCGGCGACATCGCTGGATCGACCCGTCGGTATTGGCCTAAGCTGCCGGGCCCGCGGGGGCTCATCCCCCGCGCGCCGGCGCTGCTATCGACCCCTTCTCGTGCGCGCCGGCCGGCGAGGAGTGCCCATGCCATTGCCCGTCACCTTCGACCACTGCGTGGTCCATGTCTCGGACTGGGAGCGCTCGAACGCGTTCTACCGCGATGTGCTCGGCGCCGAGCTCGTTCGGCGTCCGCAGGGCTGGGCCTATCGGCTCGGCGCCGCGCAGCTCAATTTGCATGGGCCGGGCTTTCACCCGGCCGAGGTGGCGCGGCTTCCGGTCGAGCCCGGCAACAGCGATCTCTGCTTCCAATGGCACGGGCCGATTGCCGACGCCGTCGCCCACCTCGAGCGCTGCCGGGTCCCGATCGACGCCGGGCCGATCGAGCGTTTCGGCGCCAAAGGGACCGGCATCAGCGTCTATTTCCGCGACCCCGACGGTTCGCTGCTGGAATTCATTTCCTATCACCGCAAGGACGGAGAGCGCACCTGACGATCGCCTACGACCCAAGCCGCCCGCCAAGCGCGGGGCATTGCAGGACGACGACGCAGACCTCGTCGCCATGGATGGCGCTGCGCGGGGCGCATGCGACGGCAAAGGCGGAGGGCGCCACATGAGTTCCCGAGACCGTCCGCCCCAAGACATCCTGGTGCCGATCTCGGTGGGCGAACTGATGGACAAGATCACCATCCTCGAAATAAAATCCGAGCGGCTCAAGAATCCGAGCCAGCTCGACAATGTCACGCAGGAACTCGCCGTCTTGCGCGCCGTTCGTCTCGGCGACGTCGACCGTGCAACGCTCGATAAGCTCGGCGCCGAGCTCAGGCGGGTGAATGCAGAACTTTGGGACGTCGAGGACGCGATCCGCGAATGCGACGCGCGCGGTGACTTCGGCCGATCTTTCATCGACCTTGCGCGCACCGTCTACCGGCTCAACGACGAACGCTCGCGGCTCAAGAAGGCGATCAACCTTGCGTCAGGGTCGCGCCTGGTCGAGGAGAAGTCCTATTCGTTCTATCATTCCAAAGGCGGAGACCAGCCATGACCACCTTGCACGATCCCACCGTCTTGCCCACCGACATCCCAGCACCGCAGGATGACGGCGCAGCGCGGCATCTCACGGGCACAAGGCTTCCTTCGCTGCCGCTCGCGGCGACCGACGGCTCGCAGGTCGATCTTTCGAAGCTTACCGGCCGCACGGTGGTCTACATCTACCCGCGCACCGGCGTTCCCGGGCAGCCGCTGCCGGACGGCTGGAATCAGATCCCGGGGGCGCGCGGCTGCACGCCGCAATCCTGCGGCTTCCGCGACCATTTCGCCGAGCTCAAGCAGCTCGGCGTCGCCCGGCTTTTCGGCCTCTCGACCCAGGACACCGCCTATCAACGCGAGGCGGTCGAGCGTCTGCATCTGCCGTTCCCGGTGCTTTCGGACCAGAACCTCGAGCTCGCGCGCGCGATCAAGCTGCCGACCTTCACGACCTCGGGGATGACGCTGCTCAAGCGCATGGCGCTCATCATCGACGACGGCGTCATCACCAAGGTGTTCTACCCGGTATTCCCGCCGGACAAGAACGTCGAGGAGGTGATCGCCTGGCTTCGCAGCGCATAGGGCGTTGAGCTGAGACGATGGTCGATCACGCCCCAACCTTCGCGGGGTTGAGCGGCCGTCGATTCAATCGCCGAGGCAGGCGCGCGCCGCCGCGAACACGTCTGCAAACATTTTCGGCGTCAGCACGCCGGTGCTGGTGTTGTAGCGCGAGCAGTGATAGCTGGCGAAAATGCGCAGCCGGCCGATTTCGTGCGAGGCGCCGTGGCCGAACGGCGCCGCCGCGCGGCGCTCCTTGAGCGCGGCAAGCGTGCTGTCGTGGGAAATCCGTCCGAGCGTCACGATGGCGCGCAGATTTCGCATCTCGGCGATGGTCGCCTGCAGAAACGAGCGGCAGGTTTTGACCTCGGCCGGCGTGGGCTTGTTTTCGGGCGGCACGCAGCGCACCGCATTGGTGATGCGCGCATCGACGAGCGTGAGCCCATCGTCCGGCGAGGCCAGATAGCTGCCGCGGGCAAAGCCGAAACGTTTGAGCGTATCGTAGAGGAGGCCGCCGGCGAAGTCGCCGGTAAACGGCCGCCCCGTGCGGTTTGCGCCCCTCAGACCGGGGGCCAAACC
>JAFAHL010000348.1 GCA_019237215.1 Hyphomicrobiales bacterium
CCTCCTTGGCGCGGCTGCTCTCGGGCGACGCCATCGATGAGCTGTACGGCGAGGTCGAGCAAGGCGCGCTCGCCGCGTTGCGGCTGGGCGTGCGCAACACCGACATCTTTCAGGCTTCGACCAAACTCGAATCGGTGCTGACCGGAATCATCTTGCAGCTGTTCCCGGATTCGGACCAGCAGACCGTGGCGCTGGTGACGTTGGCGAAGTTCCTGAAATCGCTGCTCTACGTCGTGATGGAGACTTACCGGCGCGAAGCCGCAAGCGAGATCGAACAGCGCAACCGGGAGCTCGCATCGGCCCTGGAACAGCAGACCGCCACCGCCGAGGTCCTGCAGGTCATCAACGCCTCGCCCGGCGATCTCGCGCCGGTGTTCGACGCATTGCTCGACAAGGCGACCAGCCTGTGTGAGGCCGCTTTCGGTATGCTGACAAGGATCGACGGCGAACGCTACAAAGCGGTCGCGCTGCACGGCGTTCCGTCGACTCTCGTCGATTTCTGGGGCCAGCCCAGACGAATAACGCCGGGTGGAGCGCACTCCCGGCTCGTAAACGGCAAAGACCTCGTCCATGTCGAGGACATCACTGCCGAGGATACGTACCGGTTGGGTAATCCCGCCAGGCGCGCGCTTGCCGATTTGGGCGGCGCCCGGACGGCGCTTTGGGTTCCGCTGCGGAAAGACGACGCGCTCTTGGGCGCTTTCGTCATCTACCGACGGGAAGTCCGCCCGTTCGGTGACAAGCAGATCGCGCTGTTACGGAACTTCGCCGCGCAGGCGGTGATCGCGATGGAGAATGCGCGGCTGCTCGGCGAATTGCAGGCCCGCACCGACGAGCTGACCCGCTCGGTCGCCGAACTGCGGGCGCTCGAAGAAGTGCTGCGTGCGGTCAATTCCTCGCTCGACCTCGACACCGTGCTCGCCACGATCATCAGCCGCGCGGCGCAGCTCTCGCAGGCCGATGAGGGCACGATCTACGAATTCGACGAAACCGAACAAGTCTTCGTGCCCAAATCCGCCTTCGGCATGAGCGCAGAGCGGGTGGAGGGGCTGCGCGAACGCAGGATCCGGATCGGCGAAACCCCGCTCGGCAGGAGCGCGGCGATGCGCGCGCCTCTGCACATCGCCGACCTCGCCCAGGCACCGGAGGCAGCCGAGGTGCAGGAGCTGGTCGATGTCGGCATCAGTAGCCTGCTCGCGGTGCCATTGCTGCGCGAGGACAAGGTCGTCGGCGGGCTGGTGATCCGCCGGCGCACTGTCGGCGGCTTCGGGCCGACCATCCCGACTTTGCTGCAAACCTTCGCCGGGCAGGCCGTGCTCGCGATCGAGAATGCGCGGCTGTTTCAGGAACTGATGGTGCGCGGCGAGGAAGCGCGCCGGGCGCACGCCGCCGCAGAAGCAGCGCTCGCTGATCTGCGCCGCGCCCAGGACCGGCTGATCCAGTCGGAGAAGATGGCCTCGCTCGGGCAATTGACCGCCGGCATCGCGCACGAGATCAAAAACCCCCTCAACTTCGTCAACAACTTTGCCGGCCTCTCGGTCGAGTTGCTCGACGAGCTGAAGGAGACCGCGGCACCGGCGATCACCGGGCTGGCCGAAGACGAGCGCGCCGATGTCGACGAAATCGTCGGGATGCTGACCGGCAATCTCGAAAAGATCGCCGAGCACGGCAGGCGAGCCGACGGCATCGTCAAGAGCATGCTGGAGCACTCGCGCGGGGCCTCGGGCGAGCGACGCGAGGTCGATCTCAATGCCCTCGTCGACGAGGCGCTCAACCTCGCCTATCACGGCGCGCGCGCCCAGGATGTGAGCTTCAACATCACCCTGGAGCGCGATCTCGACCCCGCCGCCGCACCGATCGAGCTGGCGCCGCAGGAGATGACCCGCGTGTTCCTGAACCTGTTCGGCAACGGCTTCTACGCCGCCACCAAGCGCGCACGCGGCAACGGCGAGGCCGCCTATCGCCCGACCCTCCGGGTGTCAACCTGCGATCTCGGCGAGGCGGTCGAGGTCCGGGTGCGCGACAACGGCACCGGTATCC
>JAFAHL010000239.1 GCA_019237215.1 Hyphomicrobiales bacterium
CCGTGCCGATCACCGCCGCGCCGGCGGGTCAGAATGTCGTCCCGCCGCCGAACCGGAATTGTTGTACCCGGTCGTAGGGTTCCTTGCTGAGCGGGAATGAATAATCGAATCGCAGCGGCCCGAATGGTGATTCCCAAATTATTCCCAAGCCCACCGAGCTACGTATATGCATGGCGTTGTCCACCGGACACGGCACCGCGTTGGGGATGCCCAGACCGAAGGTCGGACACAAACTACCTGAGATGACCTCGCCGGTGGCGGGGAACGTCGTCGGGCCCTGATAATTCCAGAGCGAGCCGGCGTCGGCGAAGGCGGCAACCTTGATCCCCGCATCCTTGGGCAGGAAATAGAGCGGCGTCCGAAACTCCAGACTAGCGCCCCAATAGTACGAGCCGCCGAGCGCATCCCCTAAAACGCCGGTAAACGGAAACTGCGTCAGATCGCGTGGTCCAATTCCCGCCGGCGAAAATCCACGCACCAGATTGGGGCCCATCTGAAACTCGTCGAGCATCCGTATCCCGTTGCCGCCCCACCCTACGACCTGCCCCCCTTGCAGATGCATCAGGCCGACAATGTCGGGGAGCACTTCGCGATAGGTGTAGAGGTCTGCCGTCGTGCGCACGAACTTGACGTCGCCGCCAACGCCGGCAAAATCCTGCCTGAACTCGGCCAACAGTCCCGAAGTCGGATTCTTGTTGTTGTCGAGCGTGCTGTGCGTGAGCGTGTAGCCGACCAACGAGGTGAGAATCGGGCCGTTCGCCACGGCGCTTTTCACGGCGAGTGACGCCTCGCCGTCCGCGTAGCAGTTGGCGAAGGGATTTCCGTCTGGAGCAGTGAGCGCGGGCGTCGTGCCAATCTTGTCCGGGGTCGGGAAGGTATTCACGAAATCCGGATTGATGTTGTTACAATTCATCAAATTGGGCGACAGCACAATTTTCTGCTGATAGATCGAGTAGCGCAGCTGCAGAGCGAGATCCTCGCGCAGCGTGAAGCCGAGCCTGGTGCTGCCGCCGACCGTGTCGGTCTCGTATGAGACGTAACTCGTCGGCAACTGTTGCTTGTAGAACCCGTCAACGCCCCATGCCACCCGATAACCGAGGAAGTAAGGATCCACGTACGACACCGTGGCACCCTTCGTATACTGGCCGTATTGCACCGAGATCTTTCCGAACAGGCCGCGTCCGAGCAGGTTTTTCTCCGCGACGCTGACCTCTGCCAGGAATCCGTCGGCGGTCGAATAGCCGCCGGAGACGGAGAACTCGCCGGTCGACTGCTCTTCGAGGTCGACGTTGACGATGACCCGATCGGGAGCCGAGCCGGGTTCGGTCGTTATCTTGACGGTCTTGAAATACGAGAGGTTCTTCAAGCGCCGCTCGGCCCGATTGATGAGCGCGCGATTGTAGGCATCACCCTCCGCAACGTCGAATTCGCGTCGGATCACGTAGTCGCGCGTGCGGGTATTGCCGCGGATATTGATTCGTTCGATGTAGACGCGTTGTCCCTCCGAGACGGTGAAGAGGAGATTGACCGTCTGCGTTTGTGCGTCGCGCGTCGCGCTTGGGCGCACTGTCGCGAAGGCAAAGCCTTGTCTCGAGGCTTCGATGGTCATGTCCTCGACGGTCTTCTCGACCGCCTCGGCATTGTAGACGTCGCCGGGGTAAGCCCGCAGCTTCACTCTGAGCAAAGACGGATCGAGCGACCGGATGGTCGACTGAACGTCGACCGTTCCGACGCGGTATTGCTCGCCCTCCTCGATGGTGAAGGCAATTACGAAACCTCTCCGATCCGGATCGTATTCTCCGACCGCGGAAACGATGCGCACGTCGATGTAGCCGTGCTTGAGATAAAACCGGCGCAACAACTCGCGATCCGCTTCGATCCGGTCCGGATCGTAGATATCGCCCGTCTGCAGAAATGCGAAAATTGGTCGGGTTTCGGATGTCTTGATCTCTTCCTTGAGGCGGTAGGATGAATAGGCGCGATTGCCGATGAACTCGATGCTCTTGATGCCGGTCTTTACGCCCTCGGTGATTTCGAAGACGAGGTCGACGCGGTTGCTGGGGAGCTCGATGATTTTGGGGTCTACGCTGACGTCGAAGCGGCCGCTGCGGCGATAGAGTTCCACGATGCGCGCGGTATCGGCCTGCACAACGGGACGAGAGAGCGTGCCGCGCTCCTTCGATTGGATTTCGGACTTGAGCTGATCGTCCTTGACCTTCTTGTTGCCCTCGAAGGCAATGCGGTTGATGACCGGGTTTTCGACGACCGTGATGGTCAGCCGTCCGCCCTGGATCAGCGGTCGAACATCCTGGAACAGGCCGGTGGAAATAAGCGCCTTGACGCCTTCATCGATCTGGAAGGCGTCAAGCTGGCCATTCGGTCCTGGCCGGAAGTAGGAGCGGATGGTGTCAGACTCGACCCGCTGGTTGCCTTGAACAATGATGGAGCTGACCGTTTGGGCATAGGCAGAGCGTGCCGTGAGCGACACGACGCCACCACTCAATAAAATCCCTCCCAGGACAAGGCAGGCGACGCCAAGCCCTCGAACCAGCCAGCTACGAAATTTCATGCCCCACGCGCCCTTTGTCGTCCCCTTTTGGGCACCTCAACAACTCAGGTACCCACGAGAAAGGTCGTCGCTATCCCCAGAACGCCTGTACCAACAGTGCCGCTTGTACAGGTTTCCGTCGTGCAACCAAGTCCTTTCCCAGCCTTTAATCCTTTTACACGCCGAGTGTTGCGACCTTCCTACGACCCTACGACGCTGTCCATTGGGCGGCGAGGTGGAGAAGATCATTGTAGGTTGCAAAGATCATCAGCATTACAACTATCGCGAGCCCGATCCGAAATCCCACCTCCTGGGCCCGATCCGACAGTGGCTTTCCCCTCACCGCTTCGATCGCGTAGTACAACAGATGACCGCCATCGAGCAGAGGCACAGGAAACAGATTGAGCAAGCCGATTGAGACCGACAGCACCGCCGTGAGGCTGAACAACGACGGCAGTCCCTCGCTTGCGACCTGCCCGGAGACTTGGGCGATGCGAATCGGTCCTCCGAGTTGATCGGCGGCCTCGCGACCGGAAATGACGCCGCCGATATAGGACAGCGTCCGCTCGACCACAAACCACGTCCTTTGCACGCCAAGCTCAAGCGCTTTGAGCGGCCCGACCGGCTGAAAGTGCGTATCGTCCGGCGATGGCGAGCGGGTGATGCCGAGGACGCCGATACGATGCACGTTGCCGAAACGGTCCTTGGATTCCTTGAGTGCGGGAGTTGCCTTGAGCGTGACCTTCACGCCGCCACGGTCGACCTCGAAGACGAGCGTCTCGCCCGCGCTGGTGCTGACGATCTGCTGCATGTCGGGGAAGCTCTCGACCGGCTGTCCGTCGATGGTGAGAACCAGGTCACCCGGCTGAAATCCGGCCGCCTCCGCGGCGCTGCCGGGCTGGACCGCGTCGACCCGGGGCGACGTACTCGGCTTGCCAAAGACCATGAAGAGCGCGGCAAAAATCACGATGGCGAGTAAGAAATTCGCCACCGGCCCCGCCACCACGACCGCGGCCCTGCGGGCGACCGACTGATGAACGAAGCTGTGGCGGCGCTCCTCGTCGGTCATCGCGGCAAGCGCGGCTGCATCCGGGACACTCGCCGCATTCTCGTCGCCGAAGAATTTCACATAACCGCCAAGTGGAATCGCCGAGAGTTTCCAGCGCGTGCCGAGACGGTCGTTGAAGCCAAAAAGCTCAGGGCCGAACCCAATGGAGAAAACCAGGACCCTGACCCCGCACCTGCGGGCGACCAGGAAATGGCCGAGCTCGTGAAAGAACACCACCAACGTCAAGACGAACAGGAAGGGGATGAGATAGCCGAGCAGGCCGCCCCCCAGCGTATTGATTCCAGATAGAAAATCGAAATTCATGAGGCCTCGTCCCCGCCTGCTCCGAGTCAGCGCCCGAACCCCACTTCCTAGGGTGCCTTTGCGGCAATTTCGGGCAAGAGAGCGCGTGCTAACAATCTCGTATTATGGTCAACAGATAGTGCCTCGTCGACGCTTTCCGGCTCGGCGGTCCAATTTCGGGACAGTGCCGCCTCAAGGGTCGCCTCGACCAGGGCCGATATCCCGGCAAAATTGAGCCGCCGCGCGAGAAATTCTCCTACTGCCACCTCGTTGGCAGCGTTGAGCACGGTGGGCGCCGCCCCGCCCGCCTCGAGTGCACGCCGGGCAAGCCCCAATGCCGGAAAACGGCCGAGGTCAGGCTCTTCGAAGGTCAAGGTGGCGGCACGTGCGAGATCGAGACGCGGGGCCGGGCCGGCGATGCGCTCGGGCCAAGCAAGGCAATAGGCGATTGGGATGCGCATGTCCGGGCTCCCCAATTGCGCGATGAGGGACCCATCGCAAAATTCGACCAGGCTATGAACGATGGATTGCGGATGAACCAGGACGTCGATCTGCTCCGAGGCAAGGGCGAAAAGATGATGCGCTTCAATTAGTTCCAAACCTTTGTTCATCAATGTTGCCGAATCGATTGTGATCTTCGCCCCCATCGACCAATTGGGATGCTTGAGCGCCTGCTCGACGGTCGCAGCCTTCACGACCTCGGCGGGCGCAGCACGGAATGGCCCTCCGGAGGCGGTCAGGATCACCCGGCGCACGTCCTCGCGGCGGCTCCCGCTCATGGCCTGAAACAGGGCGTTGTGTTCGGAATCGACCGGCAACACGGTCGCACCTGACGCCGCCGCGCGACGCATGAACAGACCGCCGGCGCATACCAGCGTTTCCTTGTTGGCGAGCGCGATGATCGCGCCGCGTTCGGCTGCGGCGAGCGTCGGCTTAAGGCCGGCAGCGCCGGTAATGGCACCGATCACCCACTCGGCCGGTCGCGCGGCCGCTTCGACCAAACCGCTTTCGCCGGCGGCCACCTCGATCCCGGTTCCAGCGAGCGCGGCCTTGAGTTCGTCGTAAGCCGCGGGATCGCCGACGGCGGCAAAGCGCGCGCCCAACTCACGCGCCAGCGCCGCCAGCGCACCCGCGCTCTTGTTGGCGCATACCGCCTCCACGCGAAAGCGTTTGCGCTCGCGCTTAAGCAGGTCGACGGTGCTCGCGCCGATCGAGCCGGTAGCGCCAAGCAGCGTCACAGTGCGTTCCACCGTGGGCGGTCGGTTCCATGCCGCAGGCAAGGGGTCGGCCTTCATCGACTCACCACACCAACAAACCACGGCCCGGCGACTCGAAGCCGCCGCGCGCCAATCCGATGAGCACAGCCACAACGCTGGCCGTCAGGAAACCGTCGAGGCGGTCCATCAGCCCGCCGTGTCCGGGGATGAGGCGGCTCGAATCCTTGGCACCGAACCTGCGCTTGAGGACCGACTCGAACAGATCGCCGCCCTGGGCGCAGACGGACAGGACGACGGCTAGCATGGCGATGGCGAACAAGTTTGTCAGAGCCGCTGCCTTAGCCACCGCCACCGCCACAATGACGGCCGCTCCCATGCCTCCGAGCGCCCCGGCCCAGGTTTTGTTCGGGCTCACCTGCGGCATAAGCTTAGGCCCGCCGACTGCGCGGCCCACGAAATAGGCGCCAACGTCGGTCGTCCACACGATCACGAACAGAAAAACCATGGCGAGAAAGCCGTCCTCGTTGTCGGAGCGCAGCACCATCGGCGCTAGCGCCAGCGCACCGGCATAGGGAACGCCGCCAGCGACCCATATGCGTCGTTCGCCGAGCGCCAGTGACGCCGCGCCCATCGTTCCCATGGCCAGCACGATGACCGCCGCCAAGAGATGTCCGGTGACCGCAAGCGCGACCGCCAAGGCAAGCGCCGCCCCGCCGGCCGCGAGCACGGACCGCTGGTCGGCTCGTGCCACCATCGAGGTCCACTCCCACAACACTCCTATCGCCGCGACGCCCCAAAACAGGGCAAACGGCCAGTCGCCGGCATAGGCCGCACCGACCGCCAACGGCGCAAGCACCAACGCCGAGCCTATGCGCAGCGCAAGTTCGCTGCCGCGAGGCCAAGAGGCACGCAATGGATGGTCCGCGCCTGCCACGGATCACGACCCGGTGCGCGCGGCGAGGCCGCCGAATCGACGTTCGCGCCGACGATACTCGGCGATCGCGCTTTCGAGCGTCGCCCGGTCGAAGTCCGGCCAATACGTCGGCACGAACACGAGTTCGCTGTAGGCCGCTTGCCACAGCAGGAAATTGGAGAGCCGTTGCTCACCGCTTGTGCGGATGATGAGATCGGGATCGGGCAAATCGGGCAGGTCGAGATAGCTCGCAAGGCTGTCAGCCGTCACCGCGCTGACCGCAAGCTTCCCGGCCGCGACGGCGGCCGCCATGCGGCGAGCGGCGCGGGCGATTTCCTGGCGGGCCCCATAATTGAAGGCGACGACGAGGACGAGCCTGTTGTTGTCCTTGGTCAACTCCTCGGCCTCGTCCAGTAGCCGTCCGATGTCGGGGTCGAGACCCTCGCGCTCGCCGATGACGCGCACCCGCACGCCGCGGCGATGGAGATCGGCGAGATCGTGACGAACGAAGCGGCGCAACAGCCCCATCAGTTCGCGGATTTCGGCGGGCGGGCGCGACCAGTTCTCGGCGCTGAACGAAAAGATCGTGAGAAAATCGATGCCAAGATCGCCGGCGGCGCGCACGGTTCGGCGCAGCGCCTCGACACCGCGGCGATGACCTTCCCCGCGCGGCAGTCCGCGCGCCGCCGCCCAACGCCCGTTGCCGTCCATGATGATGGCAACGTGCCGCGGCACGGCGAAATCGCCGATCTCGGCAGTGGGCAACGGCTCGGTCCTCGCCATCGCGCGCTCCAACAACCTCACACCGTGAGGATTTCCCTTTCCTTGGTCGCCAGCATCTTGTCGACCTCGGCGATCGCTTCATCCGTCGCCTTCTGCACTTGCTCGGACGACCGCGTGCCGTCGTCTTCGCTGATCTTGTGATCCTTTTCGAGCCTCTTGAGCACGTCAAGGCCGTCACGCCGCACATGCCGCACGGCGACCCTCGCCGCCTCGGCGTATTTGTGCGCGACCTTGACCAAGTCCCTACGCCGCTCCTCGTTGAGTTCAGGAATGCGCAATCGCAACACTTGGCCTTCGGTTGAAGGAGTAAGCCCGAGATTGGAGGCGGCAATAGCTTTTTCGACGGCATGGACCATCGATTTGTCCCACACCTGTACGGAAATGAGCCGGGGCTCGGGCACGCTCACTGTGGCGACTTGATTAAGCGGCATGTGCGTGCCGTAAGCTTCCACCTGCACCGGCTCGAGCAGGCTTGCCGAGGCGCGGCCGGTGCGCAGTCCGCCCAACTCCTGCTTCAACAGCTGGATTGCACCTTGCATGCGGCGCCTGAGCTCGCTGATGTCATGCGTCGGGTTTGCCATGGCGATCTCTCGAATAAGTTAGTCGATCCTCCATAGAGCGTTTTGCGCGACGCGATGGGCGACAGCGCCTCACGTGCCGACGACGGTGGCGCGCCCTTTTCCGCGCAACACCGCCGCGATCGCTCCCTTTTCGCGGATCGAGAACACGATGATAGGCATACGGTTTTCCCGGGCAAGCGCGAAGGCGGTCGTATCCATCACTTTGAGGTCGCGCTCGATCGCCTCCTGGTGGCTCAAGCGGTCATAGCGCGTGGCGTTCTTGTCCTTCTTCGGATCGGCGCTGTAGACTCCGTCGACATTGGTGGCCTTGAGCACCGCCTCGGCGCCGATTTCGGCCGCCCGCAGCACGGCGGTGGTATCGGTGGTGAAGAACGGATTGCCGGTCCCCCCCGCGAGCAGGACCACCCGCCCCTGCTCGAGGTGGCGCAGCGCACGCCCGCGCTCATACGCCTCGCAGACGTCGGGCATGGTGAGCGCTGACATGGTACGAGCCGCCAATCCCGCCTTTTCGATCGCGCTTTCCAGCGCCAGCGCATTCATGACGGTCGCGAGCATGCCCATCATGTCGCCGGTCGCACGCGCAACGCCTTTCTTCGACACGTTCACGCCGCGAAAGATATTGCCGCCCCCGACCACAACAGCAATCGCCACGCCCAGCCGCTGGGAGGCCATCAGATCGGCCGCGATCCGTTGCAACGTCGGCTGATGGATGCCGAAGCTGTCGGGGCCCATGAGAGCCTCGCCGGAAATCTTCACCACGACGCGCCGGTAGACCGATTTTGCCATGGCACTCCTGCGCTTTGCCGCCGGCGCGAGCGGCTCCACACGGCTATCGCATGGGTCGAACGCTCAATACCGCTTGGACGACTCAGTTCGGCTTGATCAAGGCCGCGACATCGCCCCCGAAATCATCATCCGGCCGGTCGATGCCTTCGCCGAGCACGTAGCGCACAAACCCCGTCACCTTGATCAGCGCGCCGACCTTGCCCTCCGCGTCCTTGATCGCCTGGGAAACGCTCTTGTCCGGATCGTGGATAAAGGCTTGATCGACCAGGCACACCTCCTTGTAGAAGGTCTGGAGCCCTGATTCGACGATCTTGTCGATCACATTCGCAGGTTTTCCCTGCGCTTTGTACTTGTCGGCAAGCACCTCCTTCTCCCGCCGGACGACATCCGGGTCGAGGCCGGAGGGATCGACCGCCTGCGGATTGGAGGCCGCAACATGCATCGCAAGCATTCGGCCGAAACGCTTGAACTCGTCGCCCGTGCCGGCCGATTCCAGCGCCACGACGACTCCGATTTTGCCGAGGCCTTCGTCGACGGAATTGTGCACGTAGCTGCCGACGACGCCGTTTGCGACCGACAAGGAGGACGCCCGTCGCAGCGATATGTTCTCACCGATCTTGGCGATGGTCTCGGCAATGCCATCGGCCACGGTGATGTCGCCCATTTTCGCCGCCTTGATCGTCTCGACATCACTACCGACGGTCAGCGCGACATTCGCGATCGTCTTCACCAGGCGCTGAAACAATTCGTTGCGGGCGACGAAATCGGTCTCGGAATTGACCTCGACCAAGACGCCCTGCGAACCATCGACGGCGAGTCCGATGAGGCCTTCGGCGGCGATGCGGCCGGCCTTCTTGGCGGCCTTGGCGAGCCCGCGCTTGCGCAGCAAATCGACGGCCTGCTCCATCTCGCCGCCGGTTTCGGTCAGCGCCCCCTTGCAGTCCATCATGCCTGCGCCGGTGCGTTCGCGCAGCTCCTTCACCATTTGCGCCGTGATGTTGGCCATGGCTGTGATTCCTCTGTTCGTCCCGGCGGGGCTTGTCACGCGGCACTTCGCTCGCACGCGGCCGAGGTCCGGCGTCCCACGTCTTTCGTTCGGGTGGGCGAGCGCATGGATGCCCAAAGCCCAGCGGGCATGACGGTGCTACTCTGAGGTCAACTCTTTCGCCTGCGTAATCCAGCCTTCCACGCGGCCGGGAAGTCCGACCTCCTCACCGATGGTGTGGGCCGCGTCGGGCCCGAGTCCCGCGATCTGCCAGTAGTGGAAGATCCCGAGATCGTTAAGCTTCTTTTCGATCGCCGGCGAGACATGGTGGAGCTTCTTGAGATCATCGGCGACGCCACGCGGGCCTGAAAGCACTTCGTAGCTCGGTGCTTCGGGGGACGGCGGCAGCTCTTCCGCAATCGGTTCGGCCGCAGCCCCGGTATCGATCCCGAGTTCGCCTTGGGCGCGCGAAATGCCATCGATGGCAGCCTTCGCTACGAGATCGCAATAGAGCGTAATGGCACGGCTGGCATCGTCATTGCCGGGCACCACATAGCTGATGCCGTCGGGATCGCAATTGGTATCGACGACAGCGGCAACCGGCAGACCGAGGCGCCGAGCCTCTTTGATGGCGATATCCTCCTTGTTGGTATCGATCACGAACAGGAGGTCGGGCAGGCCGCCCATATCCTTGATGCCGCCGAGCGAGCGGTCGAGCTTGTCGCGCTCGCGCTGGAGCGTGAGCCGCTCTTTCTTGGTGTAGCCTTGGGAGGCGCCCGACGAGAGCATCTCATCGAGCTTGCGCAGCCGCGAGATCGATTGCGAGATGGTCTTCCAATTGGTGAGCGTACCGCCGAGCCAGCGCGAATTGACGTAGTACTGCGCCGACCTCTTGGCCGCCTCGGCGATGGCATCCTGCGCCTGGCGCTTGGTGCCGACGAACAGGATGCGCCCGCCATTGGCGACCGTGTCGCTCACCGCCTGTAGCGCGCGGTGCAACATCGGCACGGATTGGGCGAGGTCGATGATGTGGATATTGTTGCGGGCGCCGAAGATGTATTCCGACATCTTCGGGTTCCAGCGGTGGGCCTGATGGCCGAAGTGGACGCCAGCCTCCAACAGCTGACGCATGGAGAAGTCCG
The DNA here is from genome assembly GCA_019237215.1 of Hyphomicrobiales bacterium. GTDB lineage: Bacteria > Pseudomonadota > Alphaproteobacteria > Rhizobiales > Xanthobacteraceae > VAZQ01. The sequence continues at coordinate 10,307 of JAFAHL010000239.1, forward strand.
GAAGCGACATCGTTTATTCTCCGGTTGAGCCGCCGCGGACCCGTGAGCTCCTCCTTCCTTGCGGTCGGAACGAGCCACCGGACGGCCGTGAAGCCAAGGTCCGCGTGTGAGATGAGGGGCTTATATAGGCATGAATCGGCTGACGCAAGGATCGACCGACGACGAAGCCGCCTGGCTTTGCCCCTAGTTCTGCATGTCGATCCGACGAAATTTCTGCACCCGCTGCTCGGTATTGACCTCCGACTTGAAGATGTTGCTCACGATTTTCATGGTCTCCTCCCGAGCGCGACGAGGTCGTTGCCGCAGCGATCCATCGCGAGGGTAGCCCGGCTGGCCATGGATTACACCGCCTCGACGGCCACCACTCCGGGCACCGCCTTGATGGCGCCGGCGATCTGGGGCGACACCTTGAAGCGGCCGGGAAGCTTGACCTCGACTTCGGTGCCTTCGCCTAGCATCAGCACCAGCGCAACCTCGCCGTTGTCCAGCGCCGCGCGGCTCGACGCCGGACCTTCGAGGCGCTTGGCGACGCTCTCGATCGGCCGCTCGTCGCGCAGAAAGACGCGCAGCCCCTTGGCCAGCCTGGCCGCTGCCTGATCGAGCGGCTCGACCATCTGGATGCGCGCGCGCACGTCGTCGCCTTGCAGCTCCGCCGAGAGCGTCAGCAGCACCGCGGCGCCAGGCTCGAGCAGGTCGCGGAATTGCGCCAGCCCCTCGGAGAAGACGACCGCTTCGTAATGCCCGGTGGGGTCGGAGAGCTCGATGATGCCCATCTTGCTGCCGGTGCGCGTGCGCCGTTCGGTGCGCGCCACCACCGTGCCGGCGACGCGGCCGGCGCTCGCGCCCGCGCGCACGGCGCGCGCAAACTCCGCCCAGGACTGCACCCGCATGCGCTTGAGGGCGGCGGCATAATCGTCGAGCGGGTGGCCGGAGAGGAAGAAACCGATGGCGTCGAATTCCTTCTGCAGCCGTTCGGCTGGAAGCCAGGGCTCGACCTGGCCGACTGAAAGCGGGGCGTGCGCCGCGCCGCCGCCGAACAGTTCCGACTGCCCAACCACCACGTCATCATAGGCACGTTGTGCGCTCGCGAGCATGGCATCCACGGCCGCAAACACGCGCGCGCGATTGCCTTCGAGCGCATCGAAGGCGCCGGCCGCGGCCAGACTCTCCAGCACGCGCTTGTTCACCGCGCGCGGATTGATGGAGGCGGCGAAACCGGACAGATCGGCGAACCGCCGCCCGCCGCGTGCCTCGACGATGGCTTCGACTGCCTGACGGCCGACCCCTTTGAGCGCGGCCAGTGCGTAGTGGATGGTCGAGCCATCGACCTCGAAATCGACGCCCGAACGATTGATCGACGGCGACTCGACCTTCACGCCCAGCCGCTCGGCCTCGGCACGAAACTCCGAAAGCTTGTCGGTATTGCCCATGTCGAGGGTCATGGAAGCCGCGAGGAATTCCACCGGATAGTTCGCCTTCATGAATGCGGTTTGATAGGCGACCAATGCGTAAGCGGCGGCGTGGCTCTTGTTGAAGCCGTAATCGGCGAAGCGTGCGAGCAATTCGAAGATCGCTTCGGCCTGGGCGCGCTCGATGTCGCGCTCGACGCAGCCGGACACGAATCGACTGCGCTGCTGCTGCATCTCGCTCCGAATCTTCTTTCCCATCGCCCGACGCAACAGATCGGCTTCGCCGAGCGAGTAGCCGGCGAGAATTTGAGCCGCTTGCATCACCTGCTCCTGGTAGACGATGACGCCGAAGGTCTCGCGCAAAATCGGCTCGAGCTTGGGATGGATGTAGTCCGGCTCCTCGAGCCCGTGCTTGCGCGCGCAATAGGTCGGAATGTTCGCCATCGGGCCTGGGCGATAGAGCGCCACCAGCGCAATAATGTCTTCGAACCGGTCCGGGCGCATGTCGAGCAGCGCGCGCCGCATGCCCTGACTTTCCAGTTGGAACACGCCGACGGCTTCCGCCCGCGCCAGGAGCTCGTAGGTTTTCTTGTCGTCGAGCGGAACCGCCGCGAGATCAACGTCGATATCGCGCTGCTTCACCAGCCGCACCGCGGTTTGCAGCACGGTCAGCGTCTTGAGGCCGAGAAAGTCGAACTTCACCAGGCCG
>JAFAHL010000367.1 GCA_019237215.1 Hyphomicrobiales bacterium
TGTTCGCGTTGATCAGCGCTGGATCGGCGGTCTGGGCGCACAGCGCACCGTTGAGCGCCGCCTGCGAAATCGCGTCGAAGCTGGCGGTCTCGCGGGAGATGCTGGTCAAGTTGTTGTGGAAGCTGAGCTCACCGCCGGCTATCGGGCTATTGAAGACATAGTCGTGATCGATCACGGGGTGCACGATGGGGAGTTGGCCCTGGACGTCCGCAGATGAGAGGCCATAGAAGTAGAGCGCCCGCGCGTCAAAGTAGCTGCGGTCGCCGCGACCCGTGAGGTAGACCTGCGATAACACGTAATCCATGCTGAGATTGACCAAATTGGTCGGCATTTGCAGGTTTCGGATCAGGTTGTAATCGTAAAGGTAATTGATGTCCGACAGCAGCGTCCCGTTCCAACCCCACACCCACTTGTCGGAGAGGTTGAACTGCCCCGCCGAGTCCACGCTGTAGCGCCAGTCGAGATAACCCGGCGTGCCCACGAACGCCTCTTTGTCGAGCTGAAAAATACCCGAGAGGCGAATGCTGTAGGCGCCGTCGAGCAGCCGTTGACGCCACTCGGTTTGCATCAAGGGACCCTGTTTGCTCGTGATCATGGGCGAGAAGGTCAGGTCGTAATCGGGCGCGATCTCCCAATAATACGGGATTGTGACCCCGAACCCGTAGACCGAGCTGGTGCTATAGTTTGGCGTGAGGAAGCCGGTCTTCTTCTTCACCGTGGGATCGGGCGCCGACATGTACGGCAGGTAAGCCAACGGGACGCCGGCAAATTCGAGCCGGGCGTCCTCGAAATAGAGCATCTTCTCGTCTTGATCGTGGATGATCCGCGCCGCCTTCACCTGCCATTTCGGCGGTGCCGTGGGATTCTCTATGCACGGCTCGCAGGCGGTATAGACGCCGTTCTGGAAGACGGTGAAATTGCCCGAACGCTCCGCGCGCGGCGCGGCGAAGCGCGTCTGCTCGGGCGCATCGAGTCGCAGGGAATCCACGAAGCCGTCGCGATAGTCGTCGCTGAGGTCCATGATTTCGCCGTGAGTGACCGTGCCGTCACCGTCGGTCAGCTGTACATTTCCTTCGGCATGCAGGCGCTTGGTCTTCTGATCGTAGATCACCCGATCGGCTTCGAGGGTGGAATTGCCAAAATAAAGTTGCACATTGCCAACGGCCGAGACGCGCTCATTGGTGTAGTCGTAGTTGATCTCCTCGGCGCGAACGAGCATCTGCTCCTGCGAACGTTCGGGCCTGACAGGGGGTTTCGGCCGTGGGGTGAAATACATAACTTGGGCCAGTCCCGGCGACACCCCGGCCGAGCCGGCAATCACCGTGAGGGCGAGCGCGAAAATGCCTACCGCCGCCCACCACGGGCGGCAGTGCGACAGGCGGCGATGGTTAGCAGGGCGCGCCATCAGCCGTCCTCCTGGTAGAGGAGCGCAATCAAGCCGGTCACCGTGCCGATGGCGGGCGGCAATCCTGCGGCCGTCAGCGGGGCCATCATTTCGGCTTTGCTCAAGTCGCCGGTGACTTTCGACAAGATGTAGAGCAGGAATCCCGCGCCGATGCCGCCCAGGACGATCTTCTGCACGCCCCCGAAGCGGAAGAAACGCAAACTGACCGACGCGGCCAGAAGCACCATAGCCGCGAGATAAAAGGGCTGTGCCAACAGTTGATAGTATTGCAGTCGATAACCAGCGGCGGCCAAGCCTGCACTTTCGGCGTGGTCGATATACGACGACAGTTCCCAGAACGGGACGGTCTCGGGCGTGGCGAAACTTTCTCCAACCTGCACCGGCGTCAGGCTGGTCTGCAGCAAGAAACTCTCGCGATCCGACGGCGGCGCTCCGGGGGCGTAAAATCTGGGCTCTTCGAGGCGCCAGTATCCCGATTCGAGGGTTGCGCTTTTGGCCTCGATGCGGTCACGGAAGCGACCGGCGGCGTCGAACCGGAAAACGCTCACGCCGCCCAATTCGATGCCCTGCTGGCGGCTCGACTTGGCGTTGATGACCGACTGGCCGTCCTCGCTGCGTTGGCGTACCCAGAATCCGCGTCCGGTGCCGCGGAAACCGCTGTCACGGCCGGATAGATCGGCTTCGAGCCGCGTCGAATGCTCGCGCAAGTTTGCCGAGATCGGATTATAGACCGTCGTCAACACGATCCCGATCAAGGCGGCGATGATGAGCGCAGGTGTAATGAATTGCCAAGCTGAAATTCCCGCCGCCCGCGCAACTACGAGCTCCAAGCGACGCGATAAATTCAAATAGCAGAACATCGCGCCGACCAGCACCGCGAAAGGCATCACGCGCTCGGTGATGAAGGGCACGCGAAGGAGCGTGATCTGGGCGATGAGCAAGGACGAGACGTCCTTGATATCCGCGGAGCGCCGCAACAATTCGAGGAAATCGATCATTGCGGTCAGCACCAACGTACCCGCGAACACGGCCAGCACCGCCGAGAGGAAGCGCCACCCGAAATATCGCGAGAGTGTGCCGGTGATCATGGCGCTTGTCCCATGAGGGCATTGGTGCGCCGAGCGACGCGCTCCATAATCGCAGTGATCGCATTGGCGATGAAGGCGGGAGGCTCGATGATGACCCCGCGCGAAATAGCGATGTAACCCAGCACGAACGCCGCCATCAGAGCGAGGTAGGGAAGCGCCAAGACGATCGGGGTGTGCACGCCTGCGATCATGCCGACGAAGCCCAATCCTCGCAGCGCCGCCACCACGCTAATCGCGCCCATGAGCGACATCGAGCGACTCTGCCGCGTCGTGCGCGGCGCCCCGAGATAGGCGTAGGTCATCACGACGAAGGCGAGCGGGTAGAAGGGCGCGGTGATACGGTCGTGAAATTCGGCGCGGATTTGATCCGGCTCGTCGGAAAACGTCACCGTGGTCAGCGCAGGATCATAAAGCTCCCACAGATATCGTTCACGCACCGAATATTTCAGGCCCTGGTTGCCGTTCGAGAGCCAGGACAGGTCGAACCCATAACTGTCGAACAGCACGAGCGCGGGATCGCGCTGGCCGGTCTCATGCCGTTGCACGCTGCCGTTCTCCAGCACGAGAAACAAGCCGCGCTCGTTTTTTACGATGTCGCCTTGCTCGGCCAGGATGGTTGCTCGCTCCTTCGGATCGCGCTGATCATCGATGAGGATGCCGAGCAATTGTCCGTTCGGGCGCCGCTCGCGAATGTGCAGCGCAAGTCTCTCTTCCAATTTGATGAAACGGCCAGGCTGCACGATGTTGGAGACCAGATCGGCGCGGACTTCGGTCGCCCAGCGCCGCAGTTCGCGCAGTCCCCACGGCGAGACATAGGTGCTGATCGCGGCAACGACCAGCGAGACCACGAGCCCCGCGGCCAGGAACGGACGGAAGAGAACCCATGGCGGCATTCCGGCCGCATTCATCACGATGAGTTCGGAATCGTTGCCCAGCTTGTTGAGCACGTGCGCCACCGCGATCATCAGCGCGATCGGCGCGATAATCAGGACGAGCAGCGGAATGATGAGGCCGGTGATTCCGATGAAGACGAAAATGCTTTGACCCTGATTCGTCATCAGGTCGATGTCGCGCAACGCCTGCGTGATCCACATGAGCGCGGTCACGCTGGCGCAAATCACCAGGAACGCACCGAGCGTGGTGCGGAAAATATAGCGGCCGATGGACCCCATCCGATTTACGCGTCCCCGCTCGCGACAGAACGTCGATGCGCCGGGCCCCCGATGCCCGTCAACGGCGCGCCGATGCTATACCCGCCCCTTTTTACCCTCTATTTGATCCGGCAACAAAGTGGCTTGGCCAAGGCAAAGCCTTTGAGTATGCACAACAAAACGTTAATCTGGATCGTGTGTCGCGCCGGCCACAGGCGCCGGCGAGGCAAGCCCTCATGAGCTCCCAAGGGGGTGGGCCTAGGAGGAGGTGCTTGGAAGCGCTTCGGCCACGCCCGGCGTCGGCCATCGAGCGGAGGTCTTAGCGTTTCGTGGTGCAGGCAGGGCGCGGAAAACGCGCCCTTTCTACGTCTTACCGCGAGTACTCGCGGATAAGTTCGCGCAATCGGCGCAAGCTTGATTGCGCCCGCAAAACCGGCTTCCACTTTGCGGCCAATCGAAAGGAAGAGCCCTCATGCCCGGCCGCCTGAAGCTTGAATTTGCCCCCTTCGCCACGCGTGCCAAGGGTGTTCTTGTCCTGTTCTGCGAGGAAGGCGTCAAATTCGGACCCGCCGCGCGCCGTGCGCTCGGGTCGACGGGTGATCTCGTGATGCGGGCGGCCGCAGCCGATCGGTTCAAGGGCAAGAACGGGTCGGCGCTCGACCTCGTCGCGCCGCCCGGCCTCGACGTGTCGCGTCTCGTCGTCGTCGGCGTCGGCAAGGCCCGCGACCTCAAGGCGCAGGATTTCGTCAAGCTCGGCGGCGGTGCGATGGGCAAGATCCCGGCGACCGCGAGCGAGGCGACCCTCATCGCCGATCTCCCCGGCGGCGCCATCAGGCCGGAGCGGGCGGCCGACCTGGCGCTGGGTGCGCAACTGCGCGCCTATGCCTTCGACCGTTACAAGACCAAGCGCAAGGAAGAGGAGGAGAAGGCCGCCAAGATCAAGGTCACGATCGCGGTTGCCGGCGTCGCAGCGGCGCAGAAGGCGTTTGCGGCGCGCGCCGCCGTCGCCGACGGCGTGGCAATTGCGCGCGATCTCGTCAATGAGCCCGCCAACGTACTCTATCCGGAAGAATTTGCCCGCCGCGCCGGCAGCCTGAGAAAACTCGGTGTCGGCGTCGAGGTACTGGGCATCAAGGAGATGAAAAAGCTCGGCATGAACGCGCTACTCGGCGTTGGACAGGGCTCCGAGCACGAGAGCCGCACGGTCATCATGCGCTGGAACGGCGGCAAGCGTGGCGCCGCACCGCTCGCCTTCATCGGCAAGGGCGTCTGTTTCGATACTGGCGGCATTTCCATCAAGCCCGCTGGCAACATGGAGGACATGAAAGGCGATATGGCGGGAGCCGCCTGTGTCGTTGGGCTCATGCATGCGCTTGCGGCGCGCAAAGCGAAAGTCAACGCCGTCGGAGCCATCGGTATCGTAGAAAACATGCCCGACGGCAGGGCCCAGCGGCCTGGCGATATCGTCACCACGATGTCGGGGCAGACCATCGAGATCATCAACACCGACGCCGAGGGTCGGCTCGTGCTCTCCGACGTGCTCCACTACGTGAACAAGCATTTCAAGCCGAAATTCATGATCGATCTCGCGACCCTGACGGGCGCGATCATCGTCGCGCTGGGGCAGGAATATGCCGGATTGTTCGCCAATGACGACAAGCTCGCCGAACGGCTCGTCAAAGTCGGCAACGAAATCGGCGAGCGGGTTTGGCGGATGCCGCTCGGGCCGGAATACGACAAGATGATCGATTCGAAATTCGCGGACATGAAGAATACCGGCGGGCGCCATGGCGGCGCCATTACGGCGGCGCAACTGTTGCAGCGCTTCGTCGACAAGACCCCGTGGGCGCACCTGGACATCGCCGGCACCGCCATGGGCTCGCCGCAAACCGAGATCAACCGCAGCTGGGGCTCAGGTTTCGGCGTGCGGCTGTTGGACCGGCTGGTTGCCGAATACTACGAGTGATGCCAAGTCTTAGATGCCAGTCTTGGATGCCAAGTCCTGGATGCCAAGTCCTGGATGCCAAGTCCTGGGCCGGCGGCCGGGACGGAGGCGCGAGCGACGGCGCAATCGCCATGACAGAAATCGTGTTCTACCAGTTGCAGCGCCAACCGCTCGAGCGTGTGCTTCCCACGCTGATCGAAAAATCCCTCGAACGCGGCTGGCGCGTGATCGTGCAAGCGGCTTCGGAAGAACGGGTCGAGGCGCTCGACGCGCAGCTGTGGATCTTCCGGGATGACAGCTTCCTCCCGCACGGGACTTGGCGCGAGGCCGAGGCAAGCGAGCAACCGATCCTGCTCACGCTCGATGGCGATAACCCGAACGGCGCGGCGGTGCGCTTTCTGATCGACGGCGCGCCGATGCCCACGGATGCCGACGCTTATCGGCGCATCGTGCTCATCGTTGACGGCGAGGATCCCGACGCGGTCGAGGCCGCGCGCGCGCGCTGGAGCGAGGGCAAGGCGAAGGGCCTCGATGTCACCTATTGGCGGCCGGACGAGGAGGGACGCTGGCAGCGATTGGGATGAGTTGCATCGAGCGCTTGCTGCCGACGCCGCGGCGTCACCGACGCGAAACGCACGGTGCCGCGGCGTGTTCGGGCGTGCAGTCGCGCCATTGCCGTCATTGCCGGAAAGTGTTGGAATATCGCCGCTGGCAGCCGACCGGCGCAGAGGGGAACAACGCGTATGTCTCTGCTCATCGTCTATGTGGCACTGATGATAGCGGGCGATTTCGTTGCCTATCTCATTGGGCTCGCCATTGAACGAGAGGCGCCGGCGGCAAGCCTGCCGGCCTTTCTGGCGATGTATTTTTTGTTCCTCTGGGTCGCCTGGGTCATCGCGGTGCGAATCACCCAGCCCAGGGCGCAGCTGCAATAAGCTTCGGCCTCGCGGGACGCTCTCACGCCTCTCATTGGGATGCGTGAACGTCCCGGCATCGGCACGCCAGGCGGGAAAAACGCCTATTGATCAAGGTTATGGTGCTGACGCAAAATCTCGGCGGCTGGGCGCGTCGGTCGAGGCCGATTTGTCGAGGCAGGACCGTAGCGATGCAACGACTGAACCAAATCGTGCTGCGCCTGATCGCGATGGCTAGCCTCGCGTGCGCGATGGCTGCGTGCTCGTCCGATCTCAGCCTGACCGGCGTCACGCTTGTTCCCAAGCCTGAAACGTTGCTGCGCAAGCCGGATTGGGCGACCTTTTCCGGGGGCAAGAGCGACTTCGAGCTGCGGCCGGTGACGGCAGCTGATCTCGTAAGCGCCGAGGGGCAATGCGATAGTGCAGGCGGGCAAGCCGCGGCCGATCCGGCTGCGGCGGGGGGCACCGTCGCCGGCGGCATCGCACTGCAGATGACGGAATGCGACGTGGTGCGGCGCGCCGGCCCGGTCGAAAAGATCGATATCGGTTCCGATGAGCGCGGCGAGCGTGCTGTGACGCTCACCTATCTTCGCGGGCCTTGGCCGGGGATTTATCGCTTCACGGGCGGGCGCTTGGTATCGATTGAGCGCGCCCCGGGTCCACCGCCCGCGCCGGCGAAAGCGCCCAAGGCAAGCACGAAGAAACCAGCCGGCACCTGATCGAGCTTCAGAGGTCAAGCAGCAAGACGCAACCTGGGGCGCGGGCGGCAGGCGGCCGCAACGCTGCCGGTTGCGTATCGTCATCGCCAGCGCCAATCTTGCGCCGGGCGGACTGAAGCGGCCGCCAGGATGGAGGTTCGGCATGTGCGTTCCCGGATGTCAGGAAGCGGTGCGGCATGCGCTTTCGCGGCGCGGCTTCTTCAAGGGGGCGCTCGCCGCCTCCTTCGGCGCTACGGCAGTTGCGCCCGAGATCGCGCGCGCGGCGCCCGCGCGCAGCTTCACCTCGGTGGTCGATTTGACCCACACCATGTCGCCCGACTTCCCGACCTTCTTCGGCGTGCCGGGAATCGAGATGGACAAGAAATTCGACCTCAAGAAAGACGGGTTCAATCTCTATTGGTGGCGGATCGTCGAACACGCCGGCACGCATTTGGACGCACCGATCCATTTCTCGGAGGCTGGTGCCACGGCCGAAAAAATTTCCGCGGACACGCTGGTCGTGCCGCTCGCGGTGGTCGACGTGGCGGCCAAGGCCGCGCACAATCCCGACTACTTGCTCACAGCTGAGGATCTCGCCGATTGGGAGACGAAGCACCATCGGCTGCCGGACAATTGTTGCGTGGCGATGCAATCCGGCTGGGCGCAGCACGTGGGCAACCCGGTAAAATTCACCGGTAAGGACGGCTCCGGCGTCTTCCACTTCCCCGGCGTCAGTCCGCAGGCGGCCGAGTGGCTGATGAACGAGCGCAACGTCGTGGGTTTAGCGGTCGACACCCTGTCGCTCGATCACGGTCCGTCGAAGGATTTCAAAGTTCACTACGCCTGGTTGCCGTCGGGCCGCTGGGGATTGGAGAACGTCGCCAATCTCGACAAGGTGCCGCCTTCCGGCGCGATGCTGGTGGTGGGACTGGCGAAGGTGAAGGATGCAACCGGGGGCCCGGCGCGCCTCATAGCGTTGGTGTGACGAGCGACTCACGGGCCGGGCCACGTCTCGAGTGCCGCTAGCTGCGTGATTGCCGTTACGGTGGCTGGCGTTTGAGCCGCCCCGGCCTCGCGCCACGAGACCGGGGCTTTTGCTCGCGCCGAAGAAGACAGTGCTCGGCAATCCATTAGTAGCAGACGTACACCCTGCCGAGGCCGGGCACCCATCGCCAGCAGCCGGAATCGATCACCACGATGCCGCCGAAGCCGCGCCCCCAGTAACCGTGGCCGCCGTGAGGGCCGCCACCCATGCCGCCACCCTTGCCCCCGCCGGCGGAAGCTGCGGTTGGGATGAGCACGGCGGCGCCGATGGCGGCGGCGGTGGCGACGGCGAAAATCGTTTTGCGGATCATGGGTCTCTCCTGGTTGTTATTGGATGTGCTCGCCACATCCTGCCCGTCAGTCGGGCGAGCCAGCCGTCGGGTTCAATGGCGCGGATGAACCGGGCGCAAAATCGCGCGGCAAAGAGAAGCGCTGCGGATAAGGTGCGCGAGAGCGATGTTTTTTGCCCGTTCGAGCGCAGGCGGCGCGGTCGTGCAGGGCGGCCGTCGCATCACGAGCGCCGTCGTCGCGGCTTGCCGCGCTAGCGCACCCTCGCTATAAGCCGCCGCGATCTAGGCTCCTGCGTTTTCCTCCTTGAAGAACAATCCAATGGCGATCGAGCGTACCTTTTCGATCATCAAACCCGATGCCACCGCCCGCGATTTGACCGGGGCGATCAACGCAATGATCGAGGGCGCGGGCTTGCGCATCATCGCGCAAAGGCGCACGCGCATCACCCGCGAGCAGGCGGAAACTTTCTATGCGATCCATCGCGAACGGCCGTTCTTCCGCGAGCTCGTCGAGTTCATGACCTCCGGGCCCGTCGTCGTGCAAGTGCTCGAGGGCGAGAACGCCATCGCGAGGTATCGCGAGATCATGGGCGCGACCGACCCCGCCAAGGCGGCTCCCGAAACGATCCGCAAGATCCACGCAAGATCGGTCGGCGAGAATTCGGTGCACGGTTCCGACGCTCCCGAGACGGCGCAACAGGAAATCGCGCAGTTTTTTTCCGGCAACGAAATCGTGGGGTGAGGCGACGCCCTGCGGCTTGCTGCTGCGGCGGCGCGTGGCGTTTTGGCGCGCTGGCCAGGGCATAGGTTTCGCCTGTAGATTAGTTCGGCGTTGGGGCCGGGCCGTCGAGACGACGCGTCCGCGCGGGGAGAGTAAAAGGGACGTTCAGTGGATTCGATCGCACAAATGACGGAGCCGGCCACGTGGCTCGCCATGGTCACGAGCGGCTGGAGCGAGATGAACGAGACCGCGTTTTGGGTCGCACTGCTGAAGATCATGTGGATCAACATCCTGCTCTCCGGCGACAATGCGGTCGTCATCGCGATGGCATGCCGCGGCCTGCCCCATCGCCAGCGCTTGTGGGGCATGATCCTGGGCGCGGGCGTCGCGGTGCTGCTGCGCATCGTCTTCACCGTTTTCGTGGCTGCGTTGATGCTGCTGCCGTGGCTCAAGATCGTGGGCGGGCTCGCGCTGTTCTACATCGCGGCCAAACTGCTGGTGCCGGACGATCCGGACGAGGACGAGACCGAAGCAGCGGAGCATCTGTGGCGGGCGGTGCAGATCGTCGCCATCGCCGATATCATCATGAGCCTCGACAACGTGATCGCCATCGCTGCCGCCGCGCAGGGCAACATGGCGCTGCTGGTCATTGGCCTCGCGATCAGCATCCCGCTGATCGTGGCCGGCGCCGCGCTGATCATGGCGCTGCTCGACCGCTTTCCGATCCTGGTGTGGGCCGGTGCCGCGCTGCTTGGCTGGATCGTCGGCGAGGTCATCGCCACCGATCCGGTGATCCAAGGCTACCTCGAGCCCCGGTTCGGCGCCGAAGGGTTCCACTACATCATGCTGTTTGCGGCGCTCGTCGGCGCAGTCCTCGTCCTCCTCGTGGGCGGCTTGTGGCGGCGCTCGAAGCTGGCCGCGCATGCCGAGAGGGTGGGGGTGGCGGAGTAGCGTCGCAGGATCGGCGGTCGGCGGTCAGCGCTCGCAATGGGACACGTGTGCGATCACCGACGCGATGACGCGGGCTCGAGCAGCTACAACTCCCAACCAAGCTTGCGGTCGAGTGAATAGGGCCCGCCGCCGCGCAAAGCGATGGCAAAGAGGATGAGGCCCCAGAACAGCGGATACTCCCAGCCGCCCCTCGACCATGCGAAGCCTTGCGGCCAATGCGCGACGAACGTAATGACCGCGAACTCGATGGCCGCCGCCGCCGCGATCAAGCGCGTGAACAGCCCGAGGATGATCAACGCCGCGCCGATCGTCTCGAGAAAAAAGACCGCATAGGCGGCGAAGATCGCAGGCTCGATCCCGCGGCGCGCCATACTACCCGCGGCGAACGCGTCGATGGTGGCGGCAAAGCCCTTCTCCGCCATCGGCATCACCTTCATGATGCCGTGCACCAGTAGCATTCCACCCGCGGTGAGGCGCACAACCAACCACGAGAGGTCACGGGTATGTGAATAGAACGAAGCGAGCGGTGGAATGATCGGCTTCGGCTCGCCTGCCGACACAATGCGTGAGTCCGACGTTATCGTGCTCATGGTTTCCCCCTGATTGGCATTGACGTTTGTAATCGATCATAACCAGATGACGCGCGGAACGTCCGTTTCTCTTGGACCAACGGCGCAACAGCGCCTCGGCCAGATACCAGCCTGAGAATCATGGCGGGCGAATTGTCGGGAAATTGCGAACCGCCGCAAGTCGAGGTGTCTGGCCGCCTTCTCGGCCCTCTGCGGGGTGTCGGCGCACCCACTCCCCATGACAAGCCTTGCTAAGGCCGCATTTTTCGTATTTCTTGTGCCACAATTCGGATTTTGGCCGCTCCGGCCGCTGCGCGCCGAGAGGCCGCATTCGTTTCGGATCTTCACCAAAACCCGGGTTGTGGCGCGGTCCGCAGCGATGCGGTTGCGCGTCGCTCACTTCGAGACTTCACTGACTAGGAGACAGACGATGCAAAAGGGCACCGTCAAATGGTTTAATCCAACTAAAGGCTACGGGTTCATTCGGCCCTCGAGCGGAGAAAAGGATGTGTTTGTCCATATCTCGGCGGTCGAGCGCGCTGGTCTCAGCACGCTCAACGAGGGTCAGACTGTCGAGTACGAGCTCGTGACCAATCGCGGCAAGACATCGGCGGAGAATCTCAAGGTGTCCTGACGCGGCGGGAAGTCCGGTCACTCGGCCAGCGAGTTTTCCCGTAGCCCCCGGCCTTGCGCCGGGGGTTTGTTTTTGGAGCGAACGGGCGGAGAACCGAAAAGGAATTTCCTATTCGCTTCGATCCCTGTCATCTGTGTCGTGCGCTGCGGGAACGATCAATGCCCCCTCGGCCGGATGCGTCCCTTCGATCAGGCAATGCCCGCCGATCAGCTTGACGCGTCCCTCCGCCAAGAGCCTGAGCGCCAGCGGATACAATCGATGCTCGACGTTGAGAACACGCGCCGCAAGCGTTGCGGGCGTATCGTCGTCGCGCACGGGCACTGCTGCCTGCGCAATGATCGGGCCGGCGTCGGCCTGCGCGACGACGAAGTGAACCGTCGCGCCCGAAATCTTCACTCCCGCCTTGAGAGCTTGGCCGTGCGGATCGAGACCGGGGAACGACGGCAACAGCGCCGGGTGGATGTTGAGCATGCGACCCTCCCAATGCAGCACGAAGTCTCGCGTCAATAGGCGCATGAAGCCGCCCAAACACACCAGCTCCACGCGATATTCATCGAGGACTGCTTGCAGCGCGCGCTCGAAGGCGGCCCGATCTTTTCCGTATGGACGGTGGTCGACCACTGCCGTGGGAATCGCATGCGCCTCGGCGCGTGCGAGCCCCGCCGCATCCGGCCGGTTCGAAACCACCAGCGCGATCTCGGCGGGGTAGGAGCGCTCCTTCGCCGCCTCGATCAGCGCGGCCATGTTGGAGCCGCGACCGGAGATCAGGACGGCGACGCGCTTCTTGACCATGCGCTCACCGGTAAAAATACCGCCGCCCGCAATAGGCGACAGCGGCACTCGAACTCGCCCGCACAGTCGAGCCCAGCAATGGCTTGATCAGCGCCCCCGCCTTCTTGCCGACGTCAAGGTCGACGCCAGTCTCGGCATCGCTGCGGCCTGTTGCTGCCATCGCGCGTCCTTCGTTTGCACGCGCGCCTCGGTACTTGGGAATCCGCGACTGTGCAATGGCTTGATCGCGGCTATACTCATCGTCGCATGGCCACGTGTGCGCCGGACGATGCTGCCAGCGAGGCGCGCGGGCCGAGTCGGGGCGCAGATTTGAGCATTCCGAACCTCATTACGCTCGGCCGCATCCTGCTGGTGCCGGTCGTGGTATGGGCGATTACGGCGGGCGAGATGCGGATCGCATTCGTCCTGTTCCTGGCCGCCGGCATCAGCGACGCCGTCGATGGTTTTCTGGCCAAGCGGTTCGGCATGGCGACCGAGCTCGGCGCCTACCTCGACCCGCTCGCCGACAAGGCAATGCTGGTTTCGATCTATGTCGCGCTCGGCATCGCGGACGCCGTTCCGGGCTGGCTTGTCATCCTCGTCGTCTCGCGCGACATCATGATCGTGACCGCCGTGATCTTGTCGTGGCTGGTGGACAAACCCGTGGCGCTTAAACCGCTTCTCGTCTCCAAGCTCAACACGGTCGCGCAGATTGCGCTCGCTTGCGTGATCATGGCGGCGCGCGGATTCGATTTCGATGCCGGCATAGCGGTGATGGTGCTCACCGCGCTGGTTGCGGCCTTGACGCTCCTTTCCATTGCCTTCTATGTCGCCGAGTGGGTACGCCACATGAACGCGGCAGAAACGGGTCCCTAACCCCTGTATGGGGATGATCCGATGACCTACGGTCGCCATCTCACGTTCTGGGTCGCGACGTTTCTGGTGCTTGCAGCGCTGCTGTGGTTGCTCCACGACATGCTGCTCCCGTTCGTGGCCGGCATCGCGCTTGCTTACCTGCTCACGCCGCTCGCGGATCGCATCGAACGGCTCGGCGTGAACCGCACCATCGCGGCGCTGCTGATTGTCAGCCTCTTGGTCGTGACTTTGATCGCGCTGATCTTGCTGCTCGTTCCATTGTTGCTGCAGCAGGGCGCGGCGTTGATCTCCCACATTCCCGGTTATTTCAAGCGCATCAAGGAACTCGTTGTCGATCCCAACTTCCCTTGGTTGAATTGGCTGGGCAGCGCCGAAACCGGCAAAAGCGCGTCCGACCTCGTCGGACAGGCGGCCACGTGGCTGATGAGTTTTTCGTATTCGTTGTGGACCGGCGGAAAGGCGCTGGTCTCATTCGCGTCAGTGCTGATCGTGATGCCGGTTGTGACCTTTTACTTGATCCGCGATTGGCACGCCATGATCGACAGGGTGGACAGCTCCGTACCGGTGCGCCAACGCGGCTCCGTGCGCCAACTCGCGCGCGAGATCGACGCGGCGATCGGCGGTTTTCTGCGCGGACAGTTCGGCGTCTGCGTCGTGCTCGGCTGTTACTACGCCATTGCACTGATGTTGGTGGGGCTCGATTTCGCGCTGCTCATCGGTCTCACCGCCGGCGTGATCACGTTCGTTCCCTATATCGGCTCGATGACCGGGTTGATGATCGCGGCCAGCGTGGCGATCGCGCAATTCTGGCCGGACTGGAAGCGGATCGCGCTCGTCGTCGCCATTTTCCTGGTCGGTCAGTTCATCGAGGGCAACATTGTGTCGCCTAAATTCGTCGGCGAGCGCGTGGGCTTGCATCCGGTCTGGCTGATCTTTGCCATGTTTGCGTTCGGCTATCTCTTCGGCTTCGTCGGCCTTCTGATCGCCGTGCCGCTTGGCGCTGCAATCGCCGTGTTGTTGCGCTTCGCGCTGCGTCAATATTTCGCGAGCCCCTTTTATACCGGGGACAAGCCGATCTGATGTCCGCCGCTCCGCGTCAACTCGCACTTGCGCTCGCGCACGCGGAAAGTTTTGCGCGCGAGGATTTCTTGAGCGGGCCGTCGAACGCGGTGGCGCTTGCGCTGATCGACGCGTGGCCGGGCTGGCCCCATCGCACGGTGATGCTCACGGGGCCGGAAGGCTCCGGCAAGAGCCACCTCGCCGCGATCTGGGCGCAGGCGGCAGGCGCGCGACTCATCGCGGCGCGCGCACTCGAGGAAGCAAACGTGCCATCGGCGCTCGCCACCGGCGCGCTGGTGGTGGAGGATGTCGCCACTGGCGCATTCGACGAACGGGCGCTGTTCCACCTTCTCAATCTCGCCCGCGAGGATGAGGCTTTCGTGCTGCTCACGGCGCGCGCCGCCCCGGCGACGTTCGCCATCCGCGATCTCGGCTCCCGCCTCAACGCGATCCCGGTCGTTGCCATGGCGGCGCCCGACGACGCACTCTTGCGCGCGGTGCTGGTGAAGCTTTTCGCCGACCGCCAGCTCGCGGTCGACGAAGGCCTGATCGGCTACGTGGCGACGCGGATCGAACGCTCATTTGCGGCCGCGCGCGCGGCGGTGGCGCGCCTCGACGAGGAGGCCATGCGGCGCAAGCGGCCGTTAACCAGGACGTTTGCGGCCGAAATCCTGCGCGCGACTGAGCCTTGACGGTTCCTTAGTCGCGGGGCCTTATGAGACGAGTCGCCGGCGACGATGGCGGCGGCGTTGCACTCCTCATCGGCACCTTTGGGCCATGGCTGACCGCGGCCAAGTCATTGTTATGAAAGAGGAAGCCGGCGCGGCCGCGGCCGCCGCCGAGGCTGCGCCCGCCTTCGAGCTCATCGCCAGCCCGGAACGGTTCATCAATCGCGAGTTGTCGTGGCTCCAATTCAACCGCCGAGTACTCGAGGAGGCGGCAAACGACGCCCATCCCCTGCTCGAGCGTGTTCGGTTTCTGTCGATTTCCGCCAACAACCTCGATGAATTCTTCATGGTCCGCGTTGCCGGCCTCAAAGGCCAACAGCGCGCCGGCATTGCAATCAAGAGCCCGGACGGGCTCACCCCGGCGGAACAGCTATCCCGCATCGGAGAGGCCGTCGGGGTGCTGGCACGCGATCAGCAGAAGCGCTGGCGCGAGCTTCGCCAGATGCTGGCCGAGCAGGGCATCGTGCTGGTCGAAGCCCCCGACGTGACGAAAAAAGAAAAGACCTGGCTCGAAGACCATTTCCTTCGGCAGATTTTCCCTTTGCTGACCCCGCTCGCCATCGATCCCGCGCATCCATTCCCGTTCATTCCCAACCTCGGCTTCACCATCGCGCTGCACCTCGCGCGTGCGAGCGACGGCAAGGCGATGAATGCGCTCATCCGCATGCCGAACAGGATCGACCGCTTCATCCGCCTGCCGAGTGCCGAGGGAGCGTCCGCCGCCCGGGTGATCACGCTCGAGCAGATGATCGGCCTTTTCATTGCCCGCCTTTTCCCCGGTTACGCGGTCAAGGGGCAGGGCGCCTTCCGCGTCATTCGCGATTCCGAGATCGAGATCGAGGAAGAGGCGGAAGATCTGGTGCGCGAGTTCGAGACGGTCCTCAAGCGCAGACGGCGCGGATCGGTCATCCGCCTCGAGCTCGAAGCCGCCATGCCGGTGGAACTGCGTCGGTTCGTGCAGCGGGCGTTGTCATGCGCCGATGACGAGGTTTTTCTGGTCGACGGCGTGCTGGCGCTCAACGAGCTGTCGCAGCTGATGAGTCTGGATCGGCCGGATCTCGAGTTCGTGCCTTATAATCCGCGTTATCCCGAACGCATCCGCGATCACGCCGGCGACTGTTTCGCTGCCATTCGTCAGAAAGATCTCGTGGTTCACCATCCCTACGAGTCCTTTGACGTCGTGGTGCAATTCCTGCAGCAGGCCGCGCGCGATCCCGACGTCGTCGCCATCAAGCAGACGCTTTACCGCACCTCGGCCGAATCTCCCATCGTGCGGGCGCTCGTGGAGGCGGCGGAAGCGGGAAAATCGGTCACTGCGCTGATCGAGCTCAAGGCCCGTTTCGACGAGGAGGCCAACATCCGCTGGTCGCGCGCGCTCGAGCGCGCCGGCGCGCAGGTCGTGTATGGCTTCATCGAGCTCAAGACCCACGCCAAGCTGTCGATGGTGGTGCGACGGGAAGGTGGAGCGCTTGCCTCTTATATCCACGTCGGGACGGGCAACTATCATCCGGTCACGGCCCGCATCTACACCGATCTATCGTTCTTCACTTCCGATCCTGTCATCGCGCGCGACGTCGCGCACATTTTCAACTACGTCACCGGCTACGCGGAGCCGGCGGGGCTCGAACGGATGGCGGTTTCGCCGCTCACGCTGCGGGACCGGATCTGCGAGCACATCGAGCATGAAATCGCCCACGCCCGCGGCGGCCGCCCGGCCGCGATTTGGATGAAGGATAATGCGCTGGTCGATCCCGAGATCATCGACATGCTGTACGAGGCCTCGCGCGCCGGCGTTTCGGTCGATCTTGTGGTGCGCGGCATCTGCTGCCTGCGGCCGGGCCTGCCGGGGCTGTCCGAGAACATCCGGGTCAAATCGATCGTCGGTCGTTTCCTCGAGCACAGTCGCATCTATTGCTTCGGCGCGGGTTACGGCCTGCCGCACCCCAAGGCCGCGGTCTACATCTCTTCCGCCGATATGATGCCGCGCAATCTCGACCGCCGCGTCGAGGTGTTGTGCCCGATTCTCAATCCGACCGTGCACGAGCAGGTGCTCGATCAAATCATGGTCGCGAATTTAAAGGACAATGAACAAAGTTGGAAATTACTACCTGACGGCACCTCGAATCGTTTAAAAGCGGCCGAGGGAGAGGAGCCCTTCAACGCTCACAAATACTTCATGACCAATCCGAGTCTGTCGGGTCGTGGCAAATCGCTCAAGGAATCATCCCCGCGTAGCCTTATACGCCGTATCGACCGCGCTTAAGCGGCGTCGCCCCGCCATGAATATCGCGCAAGGTCGTCTCGATTACGGGCCGCCGGTCGCGGTCATCGATATCGGCTCGAATTCGGTGCGGCTGGTGGCCTATGAAGGCCTCACGCGTAGCCCGACACCGATCTTCAACGAGAAAGTACTCGCCGGGCTTGGACGCGAGGTGCAGACGACGGGCCTGCTGGCCGCCGACGCAGTCGAGAAGGCGCTCGTGGCGCTGCGGCGCTTTCGTGCTTTGTGCGACCGTCTGGCAGTCGCGCAGCTCTGGGTGATCGCGACCGCAGCATGCCGAGACGCCAAGAACGGCAAGGCCTTCGTCGCCGAAGCGGAAGCCATCTGCCGTACCAAGGTCGACGTTCTTTCCGGCAAGCGCGAGGCAGAGCTCTCCGCGCTCGGCGTGGTATCGGGCTTCCACAGGCCCGATGGCATCGTCGGCGACCTCGGCGGCGGTTCACTCGAACTCACCGAAGTCCATGGGCAACGCATCAAGGCCGGTTTGACGCTGCCGCTGGGCGGGCTCGCACTGCAGGATGTTTCGTCGAAGTCGGTCAAGAAGGCGGAAAAGATCGTGCGGGCGGCGCTTGCAGACGCCCGCCTGCTCGAAGGCGGCAAAGGCCGCACCTTCTATGCCATCGGCGGCACCTGGCGCGCGTTGGCGCGGCTGCACATGTGGCAGACCGGTTACCCGCTCCACGTCATGCACGGCTACGTGATGCCGGCGCGCGAAGCATTCGAGTTCTCCGGGCTCGTGCATCGGG
Source organism: Hyphomicrobiales bacterium (assembly GCA_019237215.1). GTDB lineage: Bacteria > Pseudomonadota > Alphaproteobacteria > Rhizobiales > Xanthobacteraceae > VAZQ01. The sequence goes on from JAFAHL010000367.1 coordinate 17,872, forward strand.
TCGACCCCGAGATGCTTTCGCGCATCGAGGTGGTCACCGATGCCCGCCGGCCGCTGCTGGCCTATGCCGCGCTGGTGCTCGAAAACCTGGTGCGGATCGCGCGGCCGAAGGACATCGTTATCTCGGCGCTCGGCGTGCGCGAAGGCCTGCTCTATTCGATGCTCGACGCCGAGGAGCGCGAGAAGGATCCACTGATCGCGGCGGCGAGCGAGCTCAACGTGCTGCGCTCGCGCTCGCCCGCGCACGGCGAGGAGTTGATCGCTTGGACCGACCGCTTCATAGCGTCCTCCGGACTGGACGAGAGCGCGGAGGAGCGGCGGTTGCGCCATGTGGCGTGCCTTCTCGCCGACATCGGCTGGCGAGCGCACCCCGACTATCGCGGCGAGCAGTCGCTCAACATCATCGCCAATGCTGCCTTCGTCGCCGTCGATCATCCGGGCCGCACCTTTATTTCGCTCGCCGTGTTCTTCCGCCATGTGGGCCTCGTTGACGAGGAACTCTCGCCCCGCCTGCGCGAACTCGTCTCGACCCGCGTACTCGACCGCGCCCGCGTGCTCGGCGCCGCGTTGCGCGTCGCCTACCTCGTTTCCGCCTCGACCACCGGCGTGCTGCCGAAGACGCCGATGGTGGTCGAACGCGGCCGGTTGCTGTTGCGCTTCGATAACGGCTTCAAGGAGCTGGCCGGGGAGCGCGTATTCGTGCGGCTGCGCCAGCTCGCGCGCCTCATCGGCCGCGAGCCGGTGATGGAGGCGGCGTGATGCGGCGCTGCGCCGGTCACATCCCCATGCCGGCCTCGGGTCGAGCGCCGGAACACGGCTCGCCCCTTGCGTCTTCGTGCGTTTAGGGAAGGACAAACGCAAAACGACGAGCCATGACCAAGGCTCCGGGGAGGGGTGCCAGGGAGGGGTGCGATGCCAATATGGCAGCGATTGCTGATCACGCTCGCCGTCATGCTGCTGACGAGCTATCTCGTCGGACTGCTCTGGCACTGGTTGTTCAACTCGGATATCCCGAGTTACCTCAGCGGTGCCGTCGGCGGACTTAGCGCCGTTCCGACGTGGGAATTCCTGCGGCGGATCCGTCCGAAGCAGTAGGCGGTGCGCTCATGCCGTGGCGTCCGCACCGCGGACGGCTGCGCGTTGCGCCGATCCTTTGACGGCCGGCGCGGTCGCCTGCGCCTCCTCTTCGAGCTTGCGCTTGATGATCCGCCGCGCGGCGAGGGCGGCGCGGTCGAAGGCGAGACTCACCAGCGGCGCGCCGGATGGGTCGCTGTCGATCAGTCGCTGCTGCGCTTCGACGATGCGGGCGTCCTCGGCGAACGCAAGATCGGTCATATCCTTGTAGGTTTTCGAAACGCTGGCATCGTCGAGCCCCCACGAACGCACCGTCGACCAGAAATAATGGGTGGTGCGCTCGGTCTCCGGCGTGAAGCTGTTGAGCACGACATGGGTCGGCGTGCCGAATGGAAGATCGCTGCCCGCCTCGCGTGCGCCGAGCGTGATGCGGGCATAGATGGGAGGCCGGAACTCGAGGAACTGCCAGCGGTCGATGTTGCCGTGGAGATTTCTCGCCGCCCTGTAGATCGGAGCGGTGTCGACGTTGTGCATCAGCCGTTGCGCGCGCACGACGTCGCCGTCGATGTCCACCTCGAGCGGCGTCTCAGCGACGCCGCTGCCGGCAAGCGTCGTCTTGTGGACGAATACGACGTGAGTGAGGTCGAGAATGTTGTCGATCAGCAGCTGATAGTTGCCTTTGACGTAAAGCGTGCCGTGAACGCCGGTCCAGCCGGGTTTGACGTTCTCGCTGAAGTCGGGGATCAGCGCTGGATCCGCAAGCGAAGGCTCGCCGAGCCACACGAAAATGAGGCCATGGATTTCGCGCGCGGGAAAACATCTTGCGCGGAAATTGCGGCCGATGGGGACATTCCCGGGCACATGGGTGCAAGCGCCGTCGGCGGCAAAGCGGATGCCGTGATAGCCGCACTGGATGTCGTTGCCGACGACCTCGCCGCAGGAGAGCGGCGCCTTGCGGTGGGGGCAGCGATCGGTGAGCACGGCGACGGCCCCCTCCTGCGCGCGAAAGATGACCAGCGGCTCGTTGCAGATCGTCCGCGCCAGCGGCTTTGCGCCGAGTTCGGCGGAGGTTGCGGCGGTGTACCACTGATTGCAAAGGAATGGGGCCATCTGGGTCCTCCCCGTCACCCGCGCGGCCATCATAACTCTTCCGCCGCGGCGGCGGGGAGAGGGGTCACTCCCGCTCCAGCGCCACCACGCGGCCTTTCTCGATCGCGAGCAAGAGGCGTCCGTGCTTGAGCGCGAGCGCCTTGTTGCCGAACAGCTCGCGCCGCCAGCCGGAGAGCGCCGGCACATCGGCCGTATCGTCGGCGGCGATGCGGTCGAGGTCGTCGACGGTGGCAATCACCTTGGCGGCGACGCCATGGCGTTCCGCCGTCATGCGCAATAAAACCTTGAGCAATTCCACCGTGGCCTGGCCATTGATCGGCGGCTTGGGGCGTTCCAGCCGCGGCAGCGTCTTGGGATCGCGTGCGAGTCCGAGCCGGACGGCCTCGACGATCGCCTCGCCCCATTTCGAGCGCTCGAATCCCTTGGGCAGCGAGCGCAGCCCCGCGAGGCGCTCGGTCGTCGTCGGTGCCTGCACCGCGATGTCGCCGATGACGTCGTCCTTGAGCACGCGCCCGCGCGGCACGTCGCGCTCCTGTGCCTCGCGCTCGCGCCAGGCGGCGACCTCGATCAGCACGGCGAGCTCCTTGGGCTTGCGTACCCGCGTCTTCAGCCGCTCCCAGGCGTGCTCGGGCTCGAAGCGGTAAGTTTCGGGGGAAGTAAGCACCTTCATTTCCTCGCGCATCCAATCACTGCGTCCGCGCTTCTCGAGATCGGCGCAGAGCGTGAGGTAGACGTCGCGCAGGTGGGTGACGTCGGAAACCGCATAGGTCAGCTGCGCCTCGCTCAGCGGCCGACGCGTCCAATCGGTAAAGCGATGCGACTTGTCGAGGTTGTCGCCGGTGACGCGCTGCACGAGTTGATCATAAGAAATGGAATCGCCGTAGCCCAACACCATGGCCGCAACCTGGGTGTCGACAATGGGGGAGGGGATGATGCCGGCCTCATGCCAGCAGATTTCGATGTCCTGGCGGGCGGCATGGAACACCTTGACCACGTTCGGGTCCGCCATCAGCGCGAAGAAGGCAGTGAAATCGATGCCGCTGGCGAGCGCGTCGATGACCACCGCCTCGTCGATGCTCGCCATCTGTGCGACGCAAAGCTGGGGGTAATAGGTGCTCTCGCGCAAGAACTCGGTGTCGACCGTCACGAAGGGATGCCGCGCCATGCGCGCGCAGGCGTCCGCGAGTTTCTTGGTCGTCGTGATCGGCTGCATGAGGGCTAGATAGCGCAGACCGCTCGCTTTGTCAGGGGCACGGGCGACGTCCCCGGGACGGGGACTCGCAGCGCCTATGTTAAATTCGATTCGATCGATGTTGCCCAGCCGGCCGGGCACGTCGCCGGTGCCTGCTGGTGATTATTCACGCTTTAACGTCGGGGGCTGGCCTGACGCCGCGCACGCGCGGCATGAAGATGAACTCCCAGGGCGACGGCATTGCGGGGACCGGCACCTCGATCAGCGTCGGTCCATCGCGGCGCTTGAACGCGCGCTTAAGCGCCGCCCGCAGCTGTTGTGGAGTTCGCGCCCGCTCGGCCTCCGCGCCGAAGCTCTGCGCATAGCGCACGAAATCGGGATTGGCGAGGTCGCTCGCGATGAGCCGATTGCCGAACTGCTCTTCTTGGATCCGCCGCACGTTACCGAAGGCGCCATCGTTGAACACGATGGCGGTCAACGGGATCCGATGGTGCATAGCGGTGGCAAGCTCGTTCGAGGTGAAGAGAAAGCCGCCGTCGCCCGCGATCGAGAGCACCGGCACGTCGGGGCGGGCGTGCTGCGCGCCAAGCGCGGTGGCGTAACCCCAGCCGAGATTGTCCTGGTAGCCGGGCGAAAGGAACGTCCTGGGCTTGTAGACCGGAAGCAAGAGCCGTGCGGCAAAGCCGATCTGGGTGACCTCATCGACAAAGATGCCATCCTCGGGCAGCTCCGCCCGAATCGCGTCGAGAAAGCCGATCTGCGGGGCGAGCTTGTCGAGCCGCCGGCGCATCTTGGCCTGCCGCTCCT
>JAFAHL010000430.1 GCA_019237215.1 Hyphomicrobiales bacterium
TTGCGCGCGCCCATCCGTCACAGCAATGGACCCGATGACGCAAAATACGATTGTCGCGCAAATAGGGGTGTGGTGTGTTGCGGGAGGCTTCATTCAGACACCAACGCGCAATGTGGCTCGCGGCTCCTGCTCGACCGTCGCTTCTTCTAGAGCATGTTCGTTTGCGCTTGAAGCACGTTAGCGCCACATGCTCGGTGTGCTGCGCGTGACTGCCCTCGCCCTCTCCGTTCGTGTGGAGCGCTGGCCGATCGCCGGCTCGTTTGCCATCAGCCGCGGCGCCAAGACCGAGGCCATCGTCGTGGTCGCCGAGCTCGCCGACGGCAGCCATCGCGGGCGGGGCGAATGCGTGCCCTACGCGCGCTACGGCGAGACGGTCGAGGGGGTGGCGGCCGCGATCGGGGGAATGGCGGCGGAGATTGCCCGCGGGCTTGATCGCGAGCGCCTGCAATCCGCCATGCCGGGCGGCGCGGCGCGCAACGCGCTCGACTGCGCGTTCTGGGATCTGGCGGCCAAACGCGCCGCACGGCCGGTGCACGAGCTTCTCGGGCTCGATCCGCCCAAGCCCGTCACCACCGCCTTGACGATCTCGCTCGCGACGCCCGACGCGATGGCGCAAGCCGCCGCCGCGGCCTCCGCGCGCCTCGGTGAGCGCGCGCTGCTCAAGGTCAAGCTCGGAGCGCCGGGCGATCCCGCGCGCATCGCCGCGGTGCGGCGCGCGGCGCCGCGGGCCGAGCTCATCGTCGACGCCAACGAAGGCTGGACGCCGGACGACCTCGCGGCGAACCTCGCGGCTTGCGCGCAGGCCGGCGTCACACTGGTCGAGCAGCCGTTGCCGGCCGCCAACGACGATGCGCTCGCGCGCCTCGCCCGGCCGCTCGCGATCTGCGCCGACGAGAGCGTGCACGCGAGCGCCTCGCTGCGCTCGCTCGTGGGCAAGTACGACGCCGTCAACATCAAGCTCGACAAGACCGGCGGGCTGACCGAGGCGATCCTCATGGCGGGCGAAGCCGAGCGGCTTGGATTTACGCTCATGGTCGGCTGCATGGTCGCGACCTCGCTGGCGCTGGCGCCGGCGATGCTTGTTGCCCAGCGCGCGCGCGTCGTCGATCTCGACGGGGCGCTTTTGCTCGCGCGCGACCGCCCGCACGGCCTTCGCTACGAGGGGAGCCGCGTCCACCCGCCGACGCCGGCGCTATGGGGATGAAACGGGCGCCGCCGGGCCGACGGCGGCACGGTGCGCCCCTACCGGACCGCCCACCGGCGGTTAACAACGTTCAGGCTAAGTTCCTTCCGATCGGCACGCCTTTTCACATTTAGCCCACATTTGATTTTCAAGGTTCGGACCGAGGGCGGCGCCACCTCTGCCGGGCCGGCGCCGGGAGCACGGAGAGGGGTAAGCATGAAAATCGCTGTTCTGGCGGGCGCCGTCGCGGCGGCGCTGGCGGTTTCAACTGCGCATGCGACGGTCAGAATCAAGGCGGATCCCGGGGGTCAAATCGGCCCTTACCTCGAAAACCTGGTGGCGCTGCGCGGCTCCGGCGAGCGCGTCATCATCGACGGCCCCTGCCTGTCGGCGTGCACCATGCTGCTCGGCGTGATCCCGCACGAGCGCATCTGCGTCACCCCGCGCGCGCGGCTCGGCTTCCATGCGGCGTGGCATCCCGGCGGCAATGGCCAGCAGGTGACGAGCCGCGAGGCGACGCAGCTGTTGATGGACATCTACCCGGAGAACGTGCGCAGCTGGATCGCGCGCCGCGGCGGCCTCTCCCCGCGCATGATGTATCTCAGCGGCCGCGAGCTCACGGCGATGTATCAGACCTGCGATTGATTGGATGCTGCCGCCAATTCGCGGCTCTGCGTAAATCTTATCTTGCTGGCATCGTGATGCTTGATCATCAACGGGCAGCAGGCCTCTCCCGTTAGGGAGAGGGGTGGGGTGAGGGGTTAAGGTCTCTCGATAGTTCTGTAACCCCCTCACCCCGACCCTCTCCCCAAACGGGGAGAGGGAGCGCACCGAGATCGTTGCGCGATCGCCGACACTCATAGTGAAACTCACCTAAACTCGCGGCTTGTCGGCGAGGCGATGGGCGGCCAACGCAAAGACGCCGCCGGCAGCGGCCGCGAGCGCCATGGCGCCATAGGCAAGGCCGCCGAAGCGCGCGTAGAGCACGCCCGA
>JAFAHL010000433.1 GCA_019237215.1 Hyphomicrobiales bacterium
GTCATCGAAAAGCTGCCGACCGTCGCGACCAGCGCGACCAGGCTTTCGAGCCCCATGGTCTTTTCCGCGGCGGCGTAGCTGTCGTCGCTCAAGCCCTTGTCGGCGAGGATCTCCTTCGCCACGGCAAAGCAGGTGCGCTCGCGCGCATCCGCCAGGCTCGGGGTCTTGCGCGCGTTGATCGCGTCGATCGCCGCCTGCTCGACGCCGACGGCGAGCGAGTTGCGCACCTGCGCGTACCAGGGGTAGCGCGCGTTCCAGTGCCGGGCGACGGCGAGGTTGACGATCTGCTGCTCGCGGCGACTGAGCGGCCCGGCCGCCAGCGTGGCGCGCATGGTCTGGCAAGCCTCGAACACCTTCGGCAAACGGATGTAGGCGTGGTACGGCCCGCCCACGATGCCGGTCGTCTGCTTGGCTACGTCGTAGACGCGCGCCTGCTCGGCGTTCATGTCGGCACGGTCGATGATTGCGATGCGCGTCATGCGATATCCCCTGCGCTTGGATTTAAGTTTCCAAGCGCGAGGCTAGCATCGGCGCGCCGGCCGCGCGAGCCCGCAAGCATGCAGGGCAGAAACGCGTGGCCTTACGGCTGTCATGGCCCAGGCGGTCAAGTCGCGTATTGCGCAATGCCGCCACCGAACGACCAATTTTCCTTCGCGACTTCCACCAGGTTGATCACGACGTCCTGGGGCCGCACATTCAACTGCGTATTCATGTCGTCGACGATGCGCTTGTAAAGCGCCTTCTTCTGCTCGACGGACCGCCCCGCACTCAGCGTAATTTGGATCAGGACGACATCCTTGCTGTACTGGTTGCCTAGATAGCTCTCGCTGACATTGAAGTCTTCGAGCGCATGTTCGGCGATGATTTGGAATTTGTCGTCCTTCGGCACATCGATCACGTCGTGCATCGCGTTATAGACGATTTCACCGATCGTCTTTCGATATTGGACGGACTTACCCCGCATGAGATCGATGCGAACAAACGGCATGACGCTGCCTCCTGAGTATGGCGCGTTGGCGCCCGGGTGCTGTGTGCCGGTATACCCCAATATCGGGCGACTGCGGCCGCGAAGCCGACGGACGTCAGAACGCCGGCGGATAGGCCAGCGGGTAGCAGCTGTCGGGCGTGTAATAAGAGTAGCCGTAACCGCACCCGTAATCGTAGTCATCGAAGCCGAAACCGAAGCCCGGCACGACGCGCCGGCGGCGATCGAAATTCCGTTCGTGGCGGAAGGCACCGCGCGCCTGGGCAAAGTGCTGCCCCGCAACGCCGCGAGCGAAAGCCGCGCCGGCGCCGCCGAAATGGCTCCGGCCAAAGCCACCGCCCATGCGAGGGCCAACGCCGCCCATACGAGCGCCGCCGAACCCGCCTACGCGAGCGCCACCACCGAATCCACCCATGTGAGCGAACCCACCCATGTGAGCGCCGCCGAACCCGCCGCCGATGTGAGCGCCGCCACCAAAACCCCCACCATGTCCGCCCCCGCCGCGCGCAAACGCATCAACGGTCAATCCCGCCGTGAGAGCGGTAGCCGTGGCCAATACGATCATGGTCTGACGGAACATTGCACATACTCCTTTGGACTCCTTGGACGCGAACGGCGTCCATTCGATGAACACATCACGACCATCCGCGGAGTTGCGCGAATCACTCCGGACAAAAATGTAGTGCGACGTTTCCGAAGTCGGTATGCACCCAATCGCAAGTCAGGCACGCCGCGGTTGCATCGGACGAACCGCAAGGCCGGTCAAATCAAGGCAATACAGATAAAGTCATTTCCGCTTGGAAAGCGCGCAAGGCTCGGTGCGCTCACGCCCGCGTGCGCTTGCGGCGCGATTTTTCAACGAGCGCCGCGGCTTGCGGCGCGCCGGTGACGGGCAGTTGGCTCGGGTCGAGGAGACCGATCTGAGCGAGCACGCAGGCTTGATCCCAGTAGATATGCTCGTGAGCGACCTTGCCCCCTTTAAATTTCATCACGACCACATGCGGCAGCGCGACCTTCCGTCCGGTCGGAGGAATACCGGGAAGCATGAAGTCGATCGGGCAGTCGTGCGTGAAATAAATGATGAGCTCGTCCACCACTTGGTCGCTGCCCACCGTGCGCGAGATGCGCTCGATGCGCGTATCGGCAGGCATCTTGCCGACGAAGTGATGGGTGTAAAAATCAACGACGCCGGCATGGCCGTCGCCGCCGGCAAGGGTGGGCACGTTGTGCACGTACGGTTCCGTCGCCATCGTCTTCATCGTGGCGGCGACATCGTGATCGACGAACTCATGGCGGACATGCGCATCGAAGATCACTCCCAGGTCCGTTTTCCTCACGTTCTTTGCCGTCTTTACCTTCTTTGCCTTCACCTTCTTTACTTTCTTCACCTTCTTTACTTTCTTCACCTTCTTTACTTTCTTCACTTTCTTGACCTGCGCTTTCTTCATCGGTCTCTGCCTCCGCCAATCCGATTTCGCCACCCTCAGCCGCTGCGCGCGCCCGGGTCAGTGGCCGCGGCACAGCATTGAACCTCCAGCAGCAGCCCGCGCATCATCAAGGCGGAGACCCCGATCACGGCGCTGGTATAGGTATGCCTGGTCAAGATCTTCTGACGC
>JAFAHL010000255.1 GCA_019237215.1 Hyphomicrobiales bacterium
CCGGATGATCTGAAGTCCGACACCGCCGATCTTGGCCGCCTCGGTGCGCGTTGCCCCATCGTAGATAGCCGCGAGTGCTAAAAGTCGGCGAGCCTGAGGCCCATCTTTGGTCTTCCTTGCCAAACCGCGAAGCTGTGACGCATCAAACTCCTGGCGCAATGGTGTCGGAGCCGACATGACGAGCCTCCTGGGTTCGCCATGTTGAATCTGACTCGCCTCCATCTGGGAATCGCCCACGAGTCACGATTTCAGGGACTCGGTATAACCTCCTTGATCGTAGAGGTCGCACCGAAGCGGCTTGAGTTGCTGCACGAGCTTCTGCCGACCGCGAACATCATGGGCCTGTTGGTCAATCCGGCAGATCGCAATCTGCGCATTGACGATCTGCGTCTCCAATCCCATGGCGCGGCCGGCCGCTTCCACCTCGCGCACGGTGGTTTGCGTGTTAACGGTATTGGCTGGATTGACGAGCTCGGCGATACGGGAAGCCCTCGGCAGCATTTCGCGCAGCAGCTCGAGCCGCTTTGCCGTCAACTCCGTACTTAGAAGATTGACGCCCGTCAGGTTGCCGCCCGGCCGCGCGAGGCTGGCGACAATACCGTGCTTGACCGGGTCGCCAGACACGCCGAACACGATGGGGATCGTCGTCGTTGCATCCTTGGCCGCGAGTGCTGTGGCGAAGCCTCCGGCTGTGACGATCACCGCGACCTGCCGGCGAACCAGCTGGTCCGCAAGTTCGGGGAGTCGTTCCATCTGCTCGGCCCAGCGGTAGTCGATCGCCATGTTCTCGCCCTCGACATAGCCGGTTTCTTTGAGGCCCTGGCGAAAAGCGCGCAGCCGCTCGGTAATCGTCGGTCCTCAGCTCAATACGATCCGCCCATCGACGGCAGTGCGTATTGTCCCGATGCTCTTTATGTAATCGATGACCTCGTAGGCAATGGTCGGCGAGTCGGCGGGCGGCAGGACCGGCTTGGCATCGCGGAAGCTGATGTAATCGTCGCCGCCGCGCGCCATGAAATCGATGGTCGCGACCGAATAGGCGGGTGTAGGAGGACGCCCAGGGATGCTTTGAACGCTAGGCCCTTCATGGACGCTGGCCACGCGGCTCCGCCTGCCGAACGTCTATCCGTTCCGCTACTACCCTTCGAACGGTGGCCTCGCCTCCTACGGGCCTAATGAGATCGACCAGTACAAGCGCGCGGCCGGCTATGTCGATCGCATCCTCAAGGGCGAGAAGCCGGCCGACCTGCCGGTGCAGGCGCCGACCAAGTACGAGCTGGTAGTCAACCTCAAGACCGCGAAAGCCCTCGGCCTCGAAGTGCCGGCAACGGTGCTCGCCCGCGCCGACGAGGTGATCGAATAAGGGGTTACCTTGCTGCGATTGCCCACAGCCGAGGGATCGAAGCGGACATGGCGCGGCCATTCACTGCCGCTGCCCGGTGTCCTTCATTGTGCGCGCGCCCCGGCGTAGGATGATCCTCGATCCGCGTTTAGGCGCTCACGTCCTGTGTTTCGAGTTGAGTGATGAGCGTAGCGAGACGCGCTGGGAGCGGTGCCGCGAGTGCGCGCGTCCAGTACGCTACGAGGCGGCGCTGGGCTCGCTGGGCTGCTGCGGCTCGCGCTTCCCGCTCCTGCTGGGCTGCTGAGGCCACGAGGCGGTGCTGGGCTGCTGCGGCTCGCGCTAACCGCAACAACGCCATCTCTTCTGGACCCATCATTACCCGCGTTGCCAAGCGGTCGATCGCCGCCACGACGAGAACCACGGCGATCCCGATCGCGATCAACATTTCGTATAAAAACATCCGTTCGCCTCCCCCGTTAGCTGTGGGGACCGAACCACTGGCTTGTTTTCTAAAGTTCCACTTCCAACGCGAGCTAAATCCTTTCGCCTCAACAAGCATATGGCGGCAAGGGCGAGTCACATCTCCAGCCCCCGTTCCGCGCTGCCTTACCAATGCACCAAGCATGAGTCGGGTTCCCGACCTTGTGCTTCGGGAAAAAACAACTCGCCCGACAAGGCTTGATGCCGAGGCGGTCGCGCGCCAGCGTCAAGCTGAGGGTCTTGCGGTCCCATAGCGCGAACGCAAACATGCCGATCGCGCGCTCGATCGCGGCCTCGACGCCCCATAATGCGCAGGCTTCGAGCAGCACTTCGGTGTCGGACTCGCCGCGCATCGAGCGGCCGGCCGCTTGCAGCTCGCGTCGAATGTCGCGGTAATTGTAGATTTCGCCGTTGAAGGTAATGACGTAGCGCCGATCGGCCGAATGCATCGGCTGCGCCCCGCCGGGACTAAGATCAATGATGGCGAGCCTGCGCTGGCCCAGTGCCGCGCCGCTTTCGGCCTCGACCCAGACGGCGCCTGCGTCCGGCCCGCGATGCCGCACGGTCTCGATCATGGCTTCGCCGATCGAGCGCAGCGCGTCGGCCGATGTCGCCGCGCGCCAATCGATCATGCCGGCAATGCCGCACATCGCGCTTCCTCGGACAGTAAGGATAATTTCACCTTGTAGATGTCTCGCGTTGGCTCGCGGTAAGTCGAAAGTCAATGGCCATACGCTCGAAAACTCCACTCTTCGCCCATCGACTGAAGCGCTGATGCACGATCTTCCAATCGCCAAAGCGCTCCGGGAGATCCCGCCAGGGGATGCCGGCTCGATATCTGTAGAGAATGGCTTCGACGAACAGTCGATTGTCGGCT
>JAFAHL010000020.1 GCA_019237215.1 Hyphomicrobiales bacterium
CATGCGGCGGGTCATGGCGCAGGGCGATTTCCGCCCTATGGCGCAAAACCGCGAGGCCATGGCCGATCTCGTTGCCATCCTCGATGCGCGCCGCGCGGACTACGCGCGCGCGCAGGCCGAGCTTGATACCTCGGGCGATAGCGTGGACCAGAGCTGCGCGAAACTCGCGCGTATCGTTGCGAGTTGTACCGGCGGAGGCAAACAGTGACCCTCGCTGATCAAGGTTTTCTTGAGCTCGGCGAGATGCGGCTCGAATACCGCATGGTCGGCCCGCGCCCGGATGTGGCTCCGACGCTCGTGCTGTTGCACGAGGGACTCGGCTGCGTCGCCGGCTGGGGCAGCTTTGCCCAAGATCTCGCCGCAGCCACCCGCGCCGGAGTATTCGCCTATTCGCGCGCCGGCTACGGCCGCTCGTCGCCGGCGAAATTGCCGCGTCCGGTCTCGTTCATGCATGACGAGGCGCGCGACGTGCTTGCTCGCGTGCTCGCCGCGATCGGCTTCCGCCGCGGCCTTCTCGTCGGCCACAGCGACGGGGCATCGATCGCCGCGATCTACGCCGGCAGCATCCAGGATCACCGCGTGCGCGGGCTCGCGTTGATGGCGCCGCACTTCTTCACCGAGGACATGGGCATCGCCGAGATCGTGCGTACGCGGGCGGCTTTCGAGGCCGGACCGCTGCGCGCGAAGCTTGCGCGCTGGCACGCCGATCCCGACAACGCGTTTCACAGCTGGTGCGGCCCGTGGCTCGATCCCGAGTTCCGCACATGGGATCTCAGCGATGCGCTCGCCCACATCCGCGTGCCGATCCTGATCGTGCAGGGCAAGAATGACCAATACGGCACCATGCGGCAGATCGAGGTGGCGCAGCACGAGTGCTATTGCCCGGTCGATGTCGCGCTGTTGGCGAACACACGGCACGCGCCGCACCGCGAGGCGCCCGAGGCGACGTTGCGGGCGATCTCCGACTTCGTCAACCGGCTCCTGCGCGAGCATCACGAAGGCGATATTCCCCCTCCCGGCGAAGTCGGGCCGGTCCGAGCCGCCGCGAGCGGCCGGAGTACGAAACAGCCGGCCTCGGCTCGCTGAATGATGTCGTGAGGAAATCCATGGTCGACGCAGAACGCAAATTGAACAACGGCAAGAGCCGCATCGATTTCCAGACCGATCCGTCGAAATATCGCCATTGGAAGCTGACGGTCGACGGCGACGTCGCCACGCTGCTGATGGACGTCGACGAAAAGGGCACGCTGTTCGAGGGCTACGAGCTCAAGCTCAACTCCTACGACCTCGGCGTCGACATCGAGCTGGCGGACGCCATCGAGCGGCTGCGCTTCGAGCATCCGCAGGTGAAAGTCATCCTGCTGCGCTCGGGCAAGCCGCGGGTGTTCTGCGCCGGCGCCAACATCCGCATGCTCGCCGGCGCCACCCACGCCCACAAGGTCAATTTCTGCAAGTTCACCAACGAGACGCGCAACGGCATCGAGGACGCAAGCGAGGCCTCAGGCCTGTTCTCCATTTGCGTGATCAACGGCACCGCCGCGGGCGGCGGCTACGAGCTGGCGCTTGCGGCCAACCACATCATGCTGATCGACGACGGCTCCTCGGCGGTATCGCTGCCGGAGCTGCCGCTGCTCGCTGTGCTTCCCGGCACCGGCGGGCTCACCCGCGTCACCGACAAACGCAAGGTGCGCCGCGATCGTGCCGACGTGTTCTGCACCACCGAGGAGGGGATCAAAGGCAAGCGCGCGGTGGACTGGCGGCTCGTCGATGAAGTGGTGCCCGCCTCCAAGCTCGAAGCGACGGTGGCCGAGCGCGCGGGGGAGTTCGCCGCAAAGTCGCAACGTCCGGCCGGCAGCAAGGGCATCGCGCTCAGACCGCTCGCGCGCGAGCGCTCGGCGCACGGCGTCGAGTACGGCACGGTCTCGGTCGAATTTCAGCGACGCTCCCGGCTTGCGACCATTGCGTTGCGCGGTCCGGACGCGCCGCCACCCGCCTCCGCCGAG
>JAFAHL010000046.1 GCA_019237215.1 Hyphomicrobiales bacterium
TGCGGGCTTTTCTCGGCAAGATCGAACGGCAATACGGCAAAGCCAGGCGCATCTGGTTGATGGATCGCGGCATTCCCACCGAGGAAACGCTCGCCGAGATGCGCCAAGCCGATCCACCCGTGCAATATTTGGTCGGCGTGCCAAAGGGACGCCTAAGCCGACTCGAGCGTGACCTCATCGGCAAGCCTTGGCAGGAGGCTCGCCCCGGGGTCGAGGTCAAGCTGTTGCCGCAGGACGGCGAACTCTACGTGTTCGCCCAAAGCCTCGACCGGATCGCCAAGGAGCGCAGCATGCGCAGGCGGCAATTGAAAAGGCTATGGGCGCGGTTGAAAGAGCTGTACACGATGTCGGTCCATCTGACGCGCGACGAACTCTTAATCAAACTTGGACAGGCCAAAGCCAAGTGGCCGCGCGGATGGCGGCTGGTCGACGTCGAGATCGACCCGAAGCTGGCCGCGTTTCACTATGGGCTTGATCGGAAGAAACTGCGGCAGGCGCGTCGGCGTGAAGGGCGCTATCTTTTGCGCAGCAATCTAATCGAGAGCGACCCCGCCACCTTGTGGAGCTACTACATCCAACTGGTCCAGGTGGATATCGACCAGTCATGGCGACTCTCAAGACTCAAGGATGGAAGGGATAGGGTGGGAACAAGGAGGCGGCAGGCGGCGCCAGGGAAGCGGCGTCGCTCGTGCGGCTTTGAGGTTGGCTACGGTAGTGGCGTCGGCCGTGACGAACTTCGCGTTCACCCCGCCGACCTTGATCGAGCGGCTGCTTAGCCGTCCCTTCTGAACCCAGTTGTAGACCGTCGATTCAGGTGCGCCGATCTGCTCGGCCAGTTCGCTGATCGTCCATTCGTCAGGGCGCCGTTGGGGGATCGCCCTCGGCCCTTTGCGCTTGGTCTCGATCAGTCCGGCGCTGGCCAAGAGACGCCGAACCATTGGGCCGTTGAAGGTGTCGCGCCGCTTGGGTGGCCGCCAGCCTTCTTGGTTGAGGATCGCTGCGATCTCGGCGCAGTTCTGACTTGCGCGATGCAGGTCGCCAGCCCGAGCGACGAGGTTCGGATAGGTGCTGAGGGCCTTCAGCCGGGCGACGGGCCGCACGAGTTGATGCGTGGTTCGGTTCCCGCCATGCCAATGGCATTCCAGGCGGACTTGTTCGCTCGCGTCGACTACGGAGACGATGACCCGCTCCAGCAAGAGCCGGACGATCGTTTGGCGCTCTTGCTGGGTCGTCGTCTCGGCTCGCCAGAGGGCGGGCAGATCGTTGGTCAGATCCTGGATGGCAGCCAACTCAGCCGGCGTGGGCGCCTTGGGCCGCTCGCGCGTGAAGCGTTCGTGCTCGGCCGCAAGACGGGCTTGCTCGCTCAGGGCCGTCTCCCAGTCCTGCTCCAGGGTGCGGGCCACCAGCCGGTTCTCAGGCTCGACGCTGGCGTAACGGCGGCGGGCCTGGTCGACTTGGTATTGCGCCCGTTCCAGCCGCTGACGCCAATGGCGGTCAACCGCGGCACGCTCGCCCTCCAGATCGGCTGCCGCTGCCAAGGTGGCCTCGATCGCCGCCGGCTCCAGCGCCTTCAGGATCAGGCGCGCGACTTGCGCGTCGACGGGCTCGGCCTTCAACGTCTGGCAGAACGGCTCGTCGTAAGATGTGTGCATGCTGATGCAGGCGTAGCGCGCCGTGTGGCCCGCATTGTTGTACGAGGCCATCATCCGCAATCCGCACCGGCCGCAGACGATCAGCCCGGAGAGCAGGGCGCTGCCGGCCCGGACCGGACCGAGCTGGCTCGTCCGATTGGACCGGATCTGCTCCTGATTGCGCTCGAACTGATCCCAGGTGATGTAGGCCGGCATGCGATCCGGCAGGAACACCTCGGCATCCTTGGGCCGGGGCGGCTGCCGCCCCGTGCCCGGCCGTCCGGGCTTGTGACGCCGCCGATCGATCGGCCGGACGCCGTAGGCGTAGACGCCGGCGTAGATCGGATTGCTGAACAGATCGCCCAGCGACGGCCGGCTGGGCCGGCGCCATTCCAGCTCGCCCTTGGCCGGTCCCCCGGGCGTGCGCACCGGCATCTTGATATCGTTCTCAACCAGGTAGCGGAGCACCCCGCTTACAGTGCGTAAGCGTTGGAACAACTCGAACACCAAGCGGATCACGCCTTGTGCTTGCTGGTCTGGGTCGAACGCCACTTCCCCTGAAGGGCGGCGCAGATAGCCCATTGGCAACGGCTTGTTGAGTTCGCCCCGATGGGCTTTAGCGTTGCGGCCCGCGAGCATCCGCGCCTTGAGAATGTGGAGCTCTGCTTCCGACATCGTCCCCTTCAGACCAAGCAGCAGGCGATCATTGTAGTTGGCCGGATCATAAACGCCATCGACATCGGCGATCAGCGTGTCAAACAGCGCGCAGATCTCCAGCAGTTGATGCCAGTCCCGACACGATCGCGCCAGGCGGGACATCTCGACGCCCAAAACCAGCCCCACGTGGCCAAGACCGACTTCCGCCACCAGCCGCTGGAAACCAAGCCTTCCTTCGATGGTGCTGCCCGATCGGCCAAGGTCGTCATCGATGGTGACGATGGTCTCGCGCGCCCAGCCGAACTGGAACGCCCTGTCGACCAGCGCATACTGAAGCTTGGTCGATTCTTGGTTGCGCTCAACCTGCTGAGGCGTCGACTGGCGAATATAGATGATCGCCAGGCGCTCTTGATGCTGTCGCGTAATCTTCTCGGGCGTGAAGCCGGCCCGACGCGGCATGAGATTCCCGTCCATGATCAACGGTCTCCTCCACGCTCGAGGGGCTCTGGATCCGCCGCCGGGCCAGCTGCGCCAACAGCAGAACCACCCCGCGCCGCCGTTGTGGCGACAGCGTCTCCCAAACACTCGCAGACAGAGGTTTGCTCATGACGCGACCCAAGCCAGCGCGCGACGGCGCAAAGCGCTTGGAATCCGAGTCTCGGCGATTCGCCGAATCCTGGCAACTTATAAGAGGTAGCTTGTATGGGGTATCGAGGAAGCGTTTCGAACGCTGAAGGGCGACCTCGCCGTCAGGCCGATCCACCATCAGGCGCCGGCGCGCATCGAGGCGCACATCTTCATCGCCTTCCTCGCCTATTGTCTGCACGTCACGCTCGGCCGCCGCCTGAAAGCGCTGGCGCCCGGCCTCACGCCGCGCAGCTTGTTCGAGAAATTCGCCGCCATTCAGATGATTGACGTTCACATCCCCACGACAGACGGCCGCGAACTGCAACTGACCCGCTACACCCAACCGGAGCCCGAACTGACGCTGCTCCTCAACCGACTGAAACTCGAACTGCCCGACCAACCGCTTCCCAAAATCACCGCCGCCCAGGCCGCCGCCGCGCTCCCCCTGTAGTGCCGACCTTCCAGGTGGCGCCTTAACATTTTCAACGCGCTACGCCCTCCGACCCGGCCCAATCGGCTAACTTCGGCTAGCCCTCGATAGGCGGTCTTCGGGGAACGGAGACCTATGCTCGAAGAACAGATTCGCCACGCCATATCTGGCGCCCGCACGGGCGCGCGCCTCGACGAGCTCGCCCGCCTGCTCTGGCGCGGTCATTCCGAGGGCTGCCTTACCGACGTCGAGGCCTCGGCCCTCAGCGAGGCCTTGGAGAGCCGCCGGGCCGTCCTCAAGGGGGAGAGATCCCAGCCGCAAGAGAAGGCCGGCGGCGGCGCCCGCAGGCGCCGGGAGACGATGTTCGGCCTCGGCCGGCCGGTCCCGCTCGACCGCAACGCCAAGCCCAGGATCATGCACCTCGCCCGCTGCCTCAAGCGGCGGACCGAAGCGGGGAAGC
>JAFAHL010000259.1 GCA_019237215.1 Hyphomicrobiales bacterium
GGCGTAAAGCATCGGCTTCACCGTGCCGCGCAACGCGTTCTTGTGGAAGAGCGGGAGCGCGACGAGCCCGCGGTCGCTCTCAGCGGAAGGCCAATAGCGCTGGTTGTAGGCGACGTACCACAGCATGCCGTGGTGCGTCATGATCGCGCCCTTGGGGCGGCCGGTGGATCCCGACGTATAGGGTTGGAATGCTTGCGCATCCTCGGCAAGCGCAGGCGGATCGACCGGGACCGCGGGCTTCGCCATTTCCTCCTCGAAGGACAGAAAGCCCTCGTGGCGCTCATCCAGCAGCAGTCGCTGGCGCAGTTGCAAACGCTGCGCGATCGCGAGCGCCTCGCGGTGGCTCGACGGGTCGACGACCGCGAGCGCGCACGCGGCCTCCATGATGATCTCACCGAGCGTGCCGGCAGCAAGCCGCGTGTTGAGCGGCAGCGGGATCGCGCCGGCTCGCATCGATCCGAAGAAGAATTCGACGAACTCCGTGCGGTTTCCGATCAGCATGGCGACGCGCTCGCCCGGCACCACGCCGAGCCGAGCGAGCATGCTCGCGACGCCGTTCATGCGCGCGTCGAGCTGCCGATAGGTCGCGCAGCGTTCCCGCCCGCCGAACAAATCAATGATCGCAACCTTGTCCGGCCGGCGTGCCACGGATTGATCGAAGAAAAAGCCGAGGTTGCGTCGGCGATTCATATCGTCCTTGCCCGTCTCGGCTCCCAGTCGCAAGAAGATCGGACCTCGCTGTGACGAAAAAGTCACACGTATCCCAAATATCAAATCGTAGCCGAATTTCCGGTTGGCAGAGCGGGCAAATCAGGTCACCCTACGCCTGCCTAATCATGGGCGTTTCCTCCTTCACTAAGCCCCGCTTGTCGGGGCTTTTTTCTTGGCCAGCGAACGCGCACACCAAGGCCTGCCCGTCCCGCGCGGACGGCGCCGACATCGCGACAGCACCGCCGAAACGACTATGCCTGCGGCTGCGGCCAACGCGACAGTGCGGCGGTGCCTTCCTGCGTGAGCGCATACTTGCCGCGCTCGACGCGGAAAAACCAGCCGTAGACGTTGCGCAGCAGAATCTTCGGCGCATCCGGTATGGCGGTTTTGATCTCGGATGTGCGTCGCGGACCGCTAGACAGCGACGCCGCGCACGCGAGTGCTTGCTGGCGGTACGCGGTCATGATCGGCGCCTTAGAGCTTCCGCCGAGGACCGGATCGCCGAGACGCCGCCGATGTTCATCGACGAGGCGCGAACGGCGCCTTGCGTCGCGGCGAGGCCGCCAAGGGGCGGGCTCGACCAGCACCTCGACGCGGCCGCTCGTCGAGACGCCGAGCAAGCCGAAACCAAGCAACCGGCAAAGTTTGCGCACGCGCGGGTCGCGCTCGCGGCCGCGGCGTCCGGAGAAACGCACGGCGAGCCAGACCTGATCGCACGCCGCCATCCGGTTGATGCCTTGCAGCACCAGTTCGAGATTGAAGCCGAGCTTCAATTCGCCGATGACGACGAGCGGCGGCTCATCTGCGCGGATCGCGACGAGATCGCAGCCGCAGATTTCGCCCTTCACCTCGAAGCCAAGACACTCGAGAAAGCGTTTGACCGGGAGGTAGAGCGAGGTCTCCCGCGTCGCGAGCTTCGGCCGTTGCGGTCGTTGACGTGGCATGGGCACCCGGCGACGCGAACAACGCGCTTCGCTCCCGTCCGCCAATCGCGCTGCGATCGCAACCATGTCGCCGACGCGGTAAGCGCTTGGTTAACGCGCGCCGCGAGGGCGCACAAACCACGCAACCGGACTCCGCGTCGCGCCCGCGGGCGCCGGGCATGCCCTCGCGGGGGGAACGACGTTCCTGTTGTGATTCTGCTTCGTTCCCGGATCGATTCCGAAATGTGCCGCCAACGTGCACCCGGCAAAGCGCAAGGCCCGCTTCTGGCGCGAACGCGAAAAGCGCTGTATTTTAGCCACTTAAAGCGCAAAGATCGCTTTCCTTCCGGTCTCGAATCATATCTCCTAGCGCATGCGCATTTCGCGCCTCTAAGGAGGGCAATCCATCATGGCGGGCAAAGCAATGACACCAATGAGTGCCAAGGCCAGCCGTCCCGTTACGCTCAAGCATTTGGCGGCAAGGCTGGCGGCCGATCATGAACTCACGAAACGCGAGGGCGAGGCGATCCTCGGCGATCTCGTAAGCCTGATCACCAAGCATCTCAAGAAAGGCGAGCGGATCCGGATTGCGGGATTTGGCATCTTGCAGGTCAGGCAACGCGCCGCCCGCATGGGACGAAACCCTGCGACCGGAGAAGCCATCAAGATCAAAGCGAGCAAGAAAATCGCATTCCGGCC
>JAFAHL010000066.1 GCA_019237215.1 Hyphomicrobiales bacterium
AGGTGAAAGCCGACGGCTACGGCGCCGTCGACTTCGTGCGGCTCGCAGAATCGATCGATCAGATCGGGTTGGTGTACACCTTCAAGGCCAAGCCCAAGGCGGACGACATTTTCGACGCCTCGTTTCTGCCGCCCGCCGACGAGCGCAGGGCGCATTGAGGCGGCGAGTCGTCGAGCCGCAATACACGCCAACCCGTTCGGCCTTGATGACCGGGCGGGATCCGATCCGCTCCGGCTTGCCCTCGAAGCGGCAGCGAGATGTGCAAGTCCGTGTTGGCGCATCCCGTTACGCCTTTTGTTCGCGCTTCGCGGGCATTTTATCGAAATCGCTGACCTCGCCCGCCAACTCCGCGATCCGGCGGGCGAGCGGCTGAATGGTGGCGACCGAGTAGGTCGCGGTAAACTCGACTGGGCGAAACCGCGGCGCGACCGTGATCACCTGCAGGCGCCCGGCCCTGATCTCGTTGCGATAGCAGCGCGGCGGCAGCAGCGTGACCCCGAGCCCCGCCCGCGCGAGCGCGGCCGCGACGCCGAGACTCTTGCAAGTGTCGATGCGCCGGCAATGGGCGCCGACGGAGCGAAACCACTCCTCGATCGAACGGTGGTGATAGGACTCGCGGGAGAGTGCGATCACCGGCCAGCGCTGTAGATCGCGCGGCCCCAACCGGCGTTCGGGCAAACCGAGCGAGGGGCTCGCCATCCAGGCGAACTCGACGGCGCCGAGCGACACTTGGTTGAAATTGTAGCCCGGGATTCGTCCGGCCGCGAGGATCAGGTCGAGATTGCCTTGATTGAGGTCGTCGACCAGATTCTGCGTCAGCGCCTCGTCGAGCTCCAGCGCGAGCTTGGGATAGGTTTGGTGGATCGCCTTGACGAGCCGCGGCAGCCACGTCACCGAGATCATCTCGACGACGCCGATGCGCAGCACGCCGGGCATGGTCTCGCTGCCGGCCAATCGCTCGCGCATCTCGGCCGCAAGCCGCAGCACCTCCTCCGCATAGCGCATCAGTTCCCGCCCCATGGCGGTGATGCGCGCGCCGCGCCGCCCGCGGTCGAACAAGGTGTGGCCGAAGTCGCGTTCCAGATCCTGGATGCGCATGGAGACGGTCGACTGCGTCGCGTTGAGCCGGTCGGCCGCCGCCGAGAAGCTGCCGAGCTTGGCGACCCAGTAGAACGTCTCGAGCTGCCGCAAGTTCATGAGACCCGAAGTCCGCGCGAAACCTACCGTCTTGATATCGGAATTCTTGAATTAGATCGATTAAAAAATATCGTTTGTACCGATGGTAGCAGCGGCCGATACTGGGCCAGCCAAGAGGGCCGCCGATGTCGGCAGACGTGACGATCGAGGCCGCCGCCAATGAGGCGAAGGCGACGCGGGCGCTGCGCGTGAGCAAGATCACGCGCGAGGCGCAGGACATCGCCTCCTTCGAGCTCGTCGACCCGCTCGGCCTCGAGCTGCCGCCGTTCACCGCCGGCGCCCATCTCGACGTGCGTATCAACGACGACATCCGCCGCCAGTATTCGCTGTGCAACGATCCGCAGGAGCGGGATCGCTACGTCATCGCTGTGCTCAACGAGCCGGCGGGCCGCGGAGGATCGCGCGCGATGCACGAGCAGATCGCGGTCGGCAGCGTCCTGTTGGTGTCGGCGCCGCGCAACCGCTTCCCGCTGGCCGGGCGCGAGGCGCGCTTGCACCTGCTGCTGGCGGGCGGCATCGGCGTCACGCCGATGCTGGCGATGATCGCCGAGCTCGAGCGGCGGGCGAGCCCCTGGCACATGCATTATTGCACGCGCAGTCCCGCGCGCACGGCCTTCCACGACCGCCTGCGACCGCTGATCGCGGCCGGCAAGGTCGAGCTTCATCACGACGACGGCGACCCGGCGCGAGGCCTCGACATCGCTCGCACGCTTGCGGCCTTCGAGGTCGGAACGCACGTCTATTTCTGCGGCCCGCCAGGCTTCATGCATGCGGCCAAGTCCAGCGTCTCGGCTTGGCCGCCCTTCAACGTGCATTACGAGTATTTCACCGCGGCCGACGACCGCGCCGAGGCCGTCAACACGCCGTTCCAGGTCAAGATCAAGAACAGCGGCCGGGTCTTCGACATCCCGGCCGACCGTTCGATCGTCGCCGTATTGCGCGCCAACGGCTTCGAGATCGAAACCGATTGCGAGGATGGCTACTGCGGAACTTGCATCACGCGCTATCTCGACGGCGAGCCGGAACACCGCGATACGGTGCTGGGGGAGGATGAACGCAAGCGCTACGCGATGATCTGCTGCGCACGGGCCAGAAGCCCCATGCTGGTGCTCGACCTATGACGGCCCACCGCAAACGCCGGCCCGCTGCCTTCCCTCCGTTCCGGTGCGGGAAGATGGGGCGGTGCCGAACCGAACTGCCGCGAAATCACGAGGAGAAACGCCATGAGCCCACATTCGGTTGTTCGCAACAGCTGGTACGTTGCCGGACTTTCCAAGGACTTCCCGAAGGAGACGCTG
Organism: Hyphomicrobiales bacterium; assembly: GCA_019237215.1. GTDB lineage: Bacteria > Pseudomonadota > Alphaproteobacteria > Rhizobiales > Xanthobacteraceae > VAZQ01. The sequence continues at coordinate 2,496 of JAFAHL010000066.1, forward strand.
AGCGGTCACGTGATCGCCAAGCGCCCCATCGTCATCTGGCGCACCAAGGATGGTGATATCGCGGCCTTCGACGACCGCTGCTCGCACAAGCGCTTCCCGTTGTCGAAGGGACGGCTGATGCCGGACGGCACGCTCGAATGCGCCTACCACGGCCTGCGCTACGACACGTCCGGCAAGTGTGTGATGATCCCCTCCCATCCCACCGGCCCGATCTCGCCGCAAGCCAAGGTGATCGGCTTCCCGGTCAAGGAACAGGACGGTCTCGTCTGGATCTGGCCGGGCGATCCCGCGCTCGCCGAGATGCGGCAGCCGCCGCGGCTGCCCGAGGTGGCCGACGACCGCTGGGAAAGTATCGTGGTTGGCCCGATGCAGGTCCCGGCCAATTATCTCCTGCTGATCGAGAACCTGCTCGACATCACGCATTTCTATCCGCTGCACGACGGCAACATCGGCGACGTCGCTAACAGTCGCATCCCCATCGAGCTCGAGGAGGGCGAGGTCGACGGCAACCGCTACGTGATGACCATTCGCAAGACCGCGAACTACGTCCAGCCGCCCTATCTCGTCGACTGGTTCACCTACAAGACCGTCGACCGCCACCATACCCATTGCATGATGAGCCCGGCGGTGACGCGGGTCGTGATGCGGGTGGCGAGCCCGGGCGAGCTTAACGACCGCAAGGGCGAGCGCGAATATCCCGGCACGCTGGAGGCCGCCGGCAATGAGCGCGGCTATGTGCTCATCCACACCCACACGCCGGTCGACGAAAAGAATCACATCTGGCGGGTGATCGTGAATTGTCCGGCGCATCACATGTCGCACGGCGACGCGAACAAATCGGCCGCCAAGCGGGTCGCCGAGATGTTCCCGGCGGTCGCCGCGGAGGACGAATGGGCGCTGCAGCTGCAGCAGCAGATGTTCGCCTATCCCGACGAGGGCTACACCGAGGTGTTCCTCAAGCCCGACCTGGCGCTGCGGCGTGCCCGCAAGATCTTCGTCGATCTGCTGCGCGAGCAAGAGCTGGCGAAGGCGCAAGCCGCGGAATAGGCGCGGCACGCATTGGCAGCGGGCGGTGATGCGTTGGGCAGCGTTCCGGGCCGGCGCGCGGGCATGAGCGGATCGGGCAACGGCAAAAGCCACGGACCGCTGGCGGGGGTCCGCGTCCTTGAATTCGGACAGATCGCGGCGGGGCCGTTCGCGGGCTCGCTGCTCGCCGATCTCGGCGCCGACGTCGTCAAGGTGGAGAATCCAGCGGGTGGCGACGGCATGCGCGGCTGGCCGCCGCTCTCCTCGGCCGACGCCGGGCCGGCGTTCAGCGAGAATTTCGCGTCGGTCAACCGCAACAAGCGCTCGATCGCGGTTGATCTCAAAGTTGCCGCAAGCCTCCCGCAATTGAAGGCGCTCGCCGCCGTTGCCGACGTCGTGCTGGAGAACTTCCGCCCCGGCGTGCTCGGGCGGCTGGGTCTCGGCTACGACGCGCTCAAAGCGCTCAACCGCCGCATCGTCTATTGCTCCATCTCCGGCTATGGGCAGCGCGGGCCGTATGCCGCAAAGGGCGCCTTCGACGTCACCGTGCAGGGAATGGCCGGACTGATGAGCGTCACCGGCGAGGAGGGTCGTCCGCCGGTCAAATGCGGGGTCCCGGTCGGCGATTTCTGCGCTGGCCTCTACGCCGCCTATACGATCACGGCGGCGCTGATGCGCGCGCGCGAGACCGGGGAAGGCGCGCACATCGACTGTTCCATGCTCGGCTCGCTCCTTGGCGTCGCTGCGCTGCAGACGAGCGAGTATTTCGGCACCGGTAACGCCGGCAAGCGCATCGGCTCGGCCCATCCGCGCAATGCGCCCTACCAGGCCTTTCGCGCGCAGGACGATTATTTCATCATCGCGGCCGGCAACGACGCGCTCTGGCGTGAAGTCGCCGAGGCGGTCGGTCTGCCGGAGCTGATCGCGGATGCGCGCTTCGACAGCCAGCTTAAGCGCGCGCGCAATCAGGTCGCGCTGGCCGGCCTGCTCGAGGCGAAATTCGCCGCCCGTCCCGCCCGCGAATGGCTCGCCGAGATGGATCGCCGCGGGGTGCCCTGCGCGCCGATCAATTCCTACCCGGAAATCCTGTCCGATCCGCACGTGACACACATGGGGCTGGTACGGCCGCTCGCGTTGCCCAATGGCGTCGAGACCCGCACGGTCGGCTTTCCCGTCGCCATCTCCGGATGGGAGTACGAGATCTACCGCCCGCCGCCCGAGCTCGGCGCCCATACGCAGGAGGTCATGGCCGAATGGTGCGCCAGCCAGCCAGGCGCGCCGGCACCAGCGCCGAACAAACGCGCCCTGTCATGACTCGCTCGCTGGCCGATCCGCTTCTGATCCAACAGGCGGGCGCGGTGATCGAGCTTGTCCTCAACCGGCCGGACAAGGCCAACGCGCTCGACGCGGGGCTGGTCGAGGCGCTGCTCGTCGCCGCCACGCGGGCCGCGAACAGCGGCGCGCGGCTGTTGACGCTGCGCGGCGAGGGGCGGCATTTCTGTGCGGGGTTCGACTTTTCCGATCTGGATCAACAATCGGACGGCGATCTCCTGCATCGGTTCGTGCGCATCGAGCAGCTCCTGCAGGCGCTGCACCACGTGCCGCTGACGACGATCGCGTTGTGCCACGGCAGCGCCTTGGGAGCGGGCGCCGACCTGGTGGCCGCCTGCGATTGGCGGATCGCCGCGCCCGCGACCCGGTTCCGCATACCGGGCCTGCGCTTCGGCATCGTGCTCGGCACTCGTCGCTTCGCCGCGTTGGTGGGGGCGGATGCGGCGCATGAAATCGTCGCGACGTCGCGCAGCTTCGAGGCGGCCGAAGCCGAGCGCCTCGGCTTCATTCAGCGCATCGCCGAGCCCGGCGCCTGGCCGGAGATCGTCCGCGGCATCGTCAACGCACAAAGGCTCGACGGCATCGCGACAGCGCGCCTGAAGGCGCGCGTTAAGCCGGACATGCGCGCCTGCGACATGGCGGCCCTGGTAGAGTCTGCGGCCACGCCGGGACTCAAGGATCGGATCCGCGCCTTCCGATCCGCGGAGAACTAGTTACTCTTGCGGAAGGAGAGTGCCGAACGAGATTCCAAGACCGGCTCGCGATGCGAAGCTGGCGATCGTGTCGATGGACTCCACCATGCGAAAAGAGGACGATAGATCGGTGCGGTGCGGGGGCGACGACAGGCGACAGGGGGAGCGATGCTGCGCGTCGCCGGCGTGAGCAAAGCCTTCGGAGCCGTCCGCGTGCTGCACGAGGTCGAGCTCGATGCGGCCACGGGCATGATCACCGGCATCATCGGTCCGAACGGCGCCGGCAAGAGCACGCTGCTTTACGTCATCGGCGGTCTGCTCAAGCCCGATACCGGCCGGATCATTCTCGAAGGCGCCGACATTACCGCCGTCGTTCCTTACAAGCGCGCGCTGCGCGGCCTGGTGCGGACCTTTCAGATCGCGCGCGAGCTCGGTGAGCTCACCGTGCTCGAGAACCTACTGTTCGCGCGGCCCGACCAGACCGGCGAAAGCGTGTGGAAGGCGTTCGCGTTTCCGCGCCGGGTTCGGCGCGAGGAACGCGCGGCAGCCGATCGCGCGCACGCCATCCTGGAGCGCGTCGGGCTCTGGCGGCTAGCCGACCATCCCGCGCGCGGGCTTTCCGGCGGACAGAAGAAGCTGCTCGAGCTCTGCCGCGCGCTGATGCTCGACCCAAAGGTCATCCTGCTCGACGAGCCGGCTGCCGGGGTGAGCCCGCCGATGCGCGCCGAGATTTCCCGCGTCATCCGGACGCTGTGCGAGGAGGGCATCACCTTCGTTATCGTCGAGCACGACATGGATATGGTCGCCAGCATCTGCGAGCGCATATACGTCTTCGCCGAGGGGACCAACCTGACCTGCGGCAGCTTCAAGGAGATCGCCGCCGACCGGCGCGTTGTCGACGCCTATCTCGGAGGCCTCAAGTGAACATCCACGGCAGCGTGGTGAGCGCCCGTGAGACCGTCCTCAGCACCGAGGGCGTCGCAGCCGGATATGGCGGCGACGACATCATTTCGAACATATCCGTGGCGGTGGGCAAAGGCTCAATCTTCACCGTCATCGGGCCGAACGGTTCCGGCAAGAGCACTTTCATCAAGGTCTTGGCCGGACTATTGCCCGCGCGCACCGGCGAGATTCGCCTCGGTGCGATGTCGATCGCGCGCCTCTCCCCACCGCAACGCGTGGCGGCCGGGCTTGCCTACGTGCCGCAGGAGTTCAACATCTTCACCAACCTGACGGTCGGAGAGAATCTACGCGTCTCGACGGAATTCCTTGAGCGCGAGCGGCGCGCGAGCGCCGAGCAGCGCGAGCGCGTGCTCGCTATATTCCCGGAAGTCGCCGGGCGGCTCGGGCTTCGCGCCGGTTACCTCTCGGGCGGGCAGCGGCAGATGCTCGCCTTCGCCTGCGCCATGATGGCGGCGCCGACGGTGCTGCTGCTTGATGAACCGTCCGCCGGTCTCTCGCCGAAATTCGTCGCCGAGATCTTCGACAAGGTGAAGTCGGTCAATGCGATGGGCGTCACCGTCGTGATGATCGAGCAGAACGTCAAGGAAGCGCTGCGCATCGCCGACATCGTGCTCGTGCTGGTCAACGGTGCGACCCGCCTGCTCGCGACGCCCGGTGACATTTTGACCAAACACGATCTCCACAAGCTCTATCTTGGATGACCTCGGTGGACCGAGACCTTTCAGACCAATCATCCCGACGCGACCGGGACGCACCACCCGGGGGAGCACCATGACCGCCCAGGTGATTCTCAATGGCCTGGTGACGGGAATGGTCGTCGCCCTGCCCGCTGTCGCGCTGACTCTGATCTACGGCATCCTCAAGTTCCCGAATTTCGCTATTGGCGCCATGCTGACGGTCGGCGCCTATCTCGCGCTCGCGCTCAACGTCTACCTGTCGCTGCCCGTCCTCTATGCCGCCGCAATCGGCGCGGCTGCGTTCGCGGTCGTCGCGGTCGGGATCGATCAGGCGGTGTTCCGCCCGTTGCGCGAACGTAGCGCCATCACGCTGCTCGTCGCTTCGATGGGTGTATCCTTCGTGCTCGAGAATATCGTGCGTTTCATCTTCGGCAACGGCGCCCGCAGCTTCGAGCTGCCGCTCGCCCGGCCGAAGCTCGTGTTCGGGCTGCGCATCAACAACGAGCAGATATTCACCGCAGTCGCCGTCATCGTCGCCATGACGGCGGTGTATGTGGTGCTCCGCCACACGCCGCTCGGCCGCGCCATGCGCGCGGTCTCCGACAACCCCGCGCTTGCCGCCGCCCGTGGCATCGACCGCGAACGCATCGTGCGCTGGACCTGGGTGATCGCCGGCCTCCTGACCGCCGCTGCCGGCGTGCTCGCCGGCATGGATCGTGCCATCGACCCGCTGCTCGGATGGAACTACATCGTCACCGTATTCGCCGCTTCCATCCTGGGCGGGCTCGGCAATCCGGTCGGCGCGGTGCTCGGGGCGCTCACCGTCGGCGTCGTCGAGGAGACCTCGACCCTTCTGATCGCGCCGAATTACCGGCAGGCCGTCAGCTTCTGCGCCATCGCGCTATTACTGCTGCTGCGGCCGCAGGGGCTGCTCGGCGTGCAGCGCATAAAGAAGTGAGCGGTTTGCCAAGATGATCGCCTATCTCATCACCATCCTGACGCTGGTCGGCATCGTCGCCATCCTCGGCCTCGCGCTCAATCTGCAGTGGGGTCTCTGCGGCATGGTGAATTTCGGCATGGCGGGGTTCTTCGCGCTCGGCGCCTATACCGCCGCCCTCCTGGCGCTCGCGGGCACCGGCAGCTTCGCTGCCACGCTGGCGGCCGCCGTGGTCTGCGCGGCGGCGTGCAGTGTCGTCGCGGTGATCTCGCTGCGGCTCTCCGAGGAATACCTCGCCATCCTGACGCTGGGCTTCGGGGAGGTGATTCGGCTGTTCGTGCTGAACGAGGAGTGGCTGACGCACGGGTCGCTTGGTCTTCCCGGCATCCCACGCCCGCTCTGGGGCGTCGTGTCGGAGAAGAGCTACGAGGCCTTGTTCCTCGGCCTCCTCATCGCCGTCGTGCTCGGCCTGTTCGTCGCTTTGGAAATTCTATTGCACTCGCCGTTCGGTCGCGCCATCCGCGCCGTGCGCGAGGACGACATCGTCGC
>JAFAHL010000139.1 GCA_019237215.1 Hyphomicrobiales bacterium
GCCGCGTTGGATGGACAGGACGGTTTCGGCTTCGTGGTCGGCACGCGGGCGATGCAGGAGGCGATCGCGATCGCGCGCGAATTCGGCCTCGGCGTGGTGTCGGCGCGCCGCAGCACCCATTTCGGCATGGCCGCCGCCTACGTGCGCCAAGCGCTCGACGCGCGACTGATCTCGCTCGTGTTCAGCAATGCGTCGCCGGCCATGCCGCCCTGGGGCGCGCGCACCGCGCTGCTGGGCACCAATCCATTCGCGGCCGGCGCGCCGGCGGGCCGCCACCCTCCCTTCCTTCTTGATATGTCGCCGGCGGTGGCTGCGCGCGGCAAGATCCGCCGCGCCGAACGCCGCGGCGAGAAAATTCCTCTCGGCTACGCGCTCGACGCCGACGGGCGCCCGACCAGCGACCCCAAGGCCGCCTTGGGCGGCGTGGTGCTGCCGATCGGCACCTACAAGGGCTCGGGCCTGTCCATGCTCATGGACATTTTCGGCGGCGTGATCTCGGGCGCGAATTACGGCGGCGACGTCGGCGACCAGTACAAGGTCTATGACCGGCCGCAGGATGTCGGCCATTTCTTCCTGGCGATGAAACCCGATTTGTTCGTGCCGGAAGAGAACTATCGCGACCGCATGGATACGCTGATCGAGCGCGTGCGTGCCTGTCCCACCGCGCCAGGCTTCGACGAGGTTCTCACGCCCGGCGAGCCGGAGCGACGTCACGAAGAACAACGCCGCAGGCGCGGGATTCCCTACAGCGCCAACGAGGTCGCGGCGTTGCAGGAGGAAGCCGCCAAAGCCGGCATCGCGCCGCTCAACGTGTCGCCGAGCCCGCTCGGCGGCAGAGCACGGCGGCTACGCCAAGCTGACATGCGTCACCCGCGGGCTTGACCACGCAAGTCGGGTTTACCCGACTTGCACACTAAAGCTCCCGAAATCGGGTAGACCCGATTTCGGTGGTCCATCATTCTTTGCAAGAACTTTTTGCGAAGAGGATGGATTGCCGGGTCATAAGCGCGTTTACGCGCGTCTTCACGCGCTATGCCCGGCAATGACGAAATGGGTCAAGACGGCGGAATGTGCTTCAGATGTCGCCAGTGCCACGCTGCGCGCACAGGCCGTAACGGTGCAGGTCGGTGCCGTGCACGTCGAGCCACACCTTGGCGCGCTCGACGTCCGGATAGAGCCGCTTCACCAGCCGCCAGAACCGCAGCGAGTGGTTAAGCTCCACCAAATGGCACACCTCGTGTGCGGCAAGGTAGTCGAGCACGAAGGAGGGCGCGAGAATGAGCCGCCACGAGAACGACAATACGCCCGTGTTCGAGCACGAGCCCCAACGGCTCGACTGGTCGCGCACGCAGATGCGCGTGATGGCAACGCCGAGTTCGGCCGCGTAGCGCCGGCTCGCCGCCTCGAGATCGCGTTGCGCCTCGCGTTTGAGGAAATCGCTGGTGCGGCGGTCGACGTGCGGCGGCTCGCCCGCAACGCACAGCAGCCGGTTGCCGGCGTCGTCCGTCTCGGTCCACACCGTGCCGCGCACGCCGCGGCGATTGACGATGCGATGGGGTTCACCGCGCAGCGGTATCTCAACTCCGTGCGCGAAGGGCGCCGCCGCCGGCAAGCGCTTGAGCCGCGCCGCGATCCAGCCGCCGTGCTTCTGCGCGAACTCCTTCGCCTCCTTGAGGCTGCCGCGCGGCGGCATGGTGAGAACCACCTCGCGGGCGGCGGCGTCGATGCGCAACGTATAGCGTCGCGCCTGGCGATGACGGCGCAGGCGCACGAGATAAATCGCTTTGTCGAAAACGACTTGAACGACCGCGGGCTCGCTCGGACGGCGATAGAGCAGCGCGCGCAGCGACATGGATCCACCCTCGAGCAACCCCGGCGGAAATACTGCCATATGAGCAAGCGGGCGCAGCACGATGGGCAACAAATAAAGGCGCTTCCCCTAGCGGCGGGGCTGGTTGTGACAGCCGACCACAATAGCTTGGGGGCGTTAAAGATTTGAATCGACTTTCAGAATTTTTTCGGCTGCGCGCACGGCGGCCGGCCGTGGCGCGTGACCTTTACCGCACCGGCCCTGTGGATAAAATCAGGCCTGAGATCAAAGACTTAGCGTCAGGCTTCAGCGCCCCGCCGCCGACGAATCACAGGAAAACCTCGGCAGGACGCGGCTTAATCGGCCGTTCCGGGAGAGTTTAGCGCCGGCCCGAGCACCGGCCGGTTGCAAGGTGTGCGCTAGTCGTTGGCCGCACTGACCAAGGCGAACGGCGGCGCCAGCACCGCGCCGCTGGCGCTCGCGCGCTTGGGCGCGCGTTTGCCGATTCCGCGCCCGCGGGCCGCATTGTTCGACAGCACGAAGTCCGCCACGCGCGGCACGATCTCGGCCCGGAACCGCGAACCGTTGAATACGCCGTAGTGACCCACCGCCGGCTGCAGCCAATGCGCCTTGCGGCTCGCCGGGATGTTCACGCACAGCCGATGCGCCGCCTCGGTCTGACCAACTCCGGAAATATCGTCGTTCTCGCCTTCCACCGTGAGCAACGCCACGCGCCGGATGTTCGCAGGGTCGATGCGAATACCGCGGTGGGTCATCTCGCCTTTGGGCAAGGCGTGACGCACGAACACGGTCTCGACCGTCTGCAAATAGAACTCGGCGGCCAGATCCATGACCGCGAGGTATTCGTCGTAGAACTCGCGATGCTTCTGGGCGGAATCGCCGTCGGCTTCAACGAGATGAAGGAACAGCTTGCGGTGCGCCTCGATGTGGCGATCGAGATTCATGCTCACGAAGCCATGAAGCTGCAGAAAGCCAGGATAGACGTCGCGCATGAAACCGGGATTGGGAAACGGCACCTTGGTGATGACGTTGCGGCGGAACCAGTCGACGCCGCGTCGCTCCGCCAGCACGTTCACCGCCGTCGGGTTGACCCGGGTGTCGATCGGGCCGCCCATCAGCACCATGGAGTCGGGCACGTAGGCGTCGTCCTCGGCCTCCATGCGCGCGACTGCCGCAAGCACCGGAACCGAGGGCTGACACACCGCGAGGATGTGAACGTCGCCGCCGAGGAGATGCAGCATCGAGATCAGGTAGTCGATGTAGTCGTCGAGGTCGAAGCCGCCCTCCGACACCGGGACCATGCGCGCGTCCACCCATTCGGTGAGGAACACGTCGTGATTGGGCAAGAAGCCCTCGACCGTGCCGCGCAGCAGCGTCGGGTAATGCCCCGACATCGGCGCAACGATGAGCAGGCGCGGCTGCGGACGACGCGGCGCGTGCTCGAAGGCGCGCTCGAAATGCAGAAGCCGGCAGAACGGCCGTTGCCAAATGGCGGAGATATGCACCGGGACGCGTTCGCCGCCGACCACGGTCGAACTGATGTTCCATTCCGGCTTGCCGTAGCGGCGGGTCGAACGCTCGAACAGTTCCAGGCTCGCCGCCATGGTCTTGCCGAAGGCGGTGTACGACAATGGGTTGGCCGGATTGCGATAGAAGAGCCGCGCCGCGTCGGCGAAAGCGCGCGAGGGATTGAGCGCGGCCTGGCTCATTTCATAGAACCAGTACGCCGGTGCCGCGTACATCGGGCCATTATCGCCCGTTGCGGCCGGCGCGCCGCCGAATTCACCAATCGCCATGTCCCCGGCCCTTCAGCGGCGTTTGCCGCACTGCAGCATATTGTCGCGGATCTGTCATACAGTCAACATTCACGGCGCATTATCCACGCCGCTCTAGCTGCATAGATAATGATTGCCGGAAGCCTGTGGCTTTCGCGCCGCATCAAGGCAGGCATGATCAAAGCAATGGAACTTGTTCGCCGGCAGCCGTTCATTCGCCGGTTTGCAGCAACGAGCCGACGCGGCGCGCGCTTTTGAGCAGCTGCAGGAAGGCAACGACCCCGGCCGAGAAATACAGCGCATTGAGCACGAAGGCCTCGACCATGAGATCGACGCGCACCACGTGCTCCATGATGAGCGCCCGCATGCCCTCGAACACGTAAGTGGGCGGCAGCGCCCAGGCGACCGCCTGCAGCCAGTCCGGCAGCACGCTCACCGGGTAGTAGACGCAAGCGAGCGGCATGAGCACGAACATCAGCGTCCAGGCGAGCGACTCCGCGCCCATGCCGTTGCGCAACAGCACCCCCGAGACGACGATGCCGACCGCCCAGCTCGTCAAAATCAGGTTCACGAAGAACGCCGCCAGCGCAAGGCCGAGGCCGTAAACGTTGAAGCCGAAGAACGCGATGGCGAGGAAGGTGACGGGCACCATCCCGATCGCCAGCCGGATCACGCTCATGATCATCAGCGCGCAGACGAATTCGATCGGGCGCAGCGGGCTGATCATCAGATTGGTCAAGTTGCGCGACCACATCTCCTCCAGAAACGATATCGAGAAGCCGAGCTGGCCGCGAAACAGCACGTCCCACATCAGCACGGCGGCGATGAAGACCCCGCTGGCGCGGGCGAAAAAACCTGAATTCTGGGCGATGTAGAACTGCAGAAATCCCCACACCAGGAGCTGCACCGCCGGCCAATAGATGAGCTCCAGCAGCCGCGTCCAGGACGAGCGCAAGAGATAGAGATAGCGCAACACCATCGCTCCGACGCGATGCGGCGCCAACGTCACTGCACCGGTTGAAAACGCGCTCATTGCGCGGCCTCACGGGCTTCGCCGCGCCCGCGTGCGACGTCCAGAAACACCTCTTCCAGCGTTTGGCGGCCATAGCGGATGAGCAGCCGCCGCGGGGTGTCGTCGTCCTCGATCCGTCCGCGCTTCATGATGATGACGCGCTCGCACAGCCGCTCGACCTCGGCCATGTTGTGGGAGGCGAGCAGCACGGTGGCGCCGCGCTCCTTGCGGAAGCGCTCGAGATGCGCGCGCACCCAGTCGGCGGTGTCGGGGTCGAGCGAGGCGGTCGGCTCGTCGAGCAGCAAAACCTGCGGGGAATTGATCAGCGCCTTCGCCAGCGCGACGCGGGTTTTCTGCCCCGCCGACAGCTTGCCGGTGGGACGGTCGATGAACTCCCCGAGGTCGAGCTCGCGCGCGAGCGACGCAATGCGGCCTTCGAGATCCTCCACCGCGTAGAGCAGCCCGAACACGGTGAGATTCTGCCGCACCGTCAGCCGATGCGGCAGGTCGACATAGGGGCTCTCGAAATTCATCTTGTGCAGCACGTGGTAGCGCTGGCGCGGCATCTCGGCGCCGAGCACCTTGACCGTGCCGGCGGTGGGCGTGACGAGGCCCACGATCATGGCGATGGTGGTGGTCTTGCCGGCGCCGTTGCCGCCGAGAAGTCCGGTGATGGAGCCACGCTCGAGCGCGAACGAAATGCCGTCGACCGCACGGGTGGTCTTGTAGACCTTCACCAGTTGGTCAACGGCGATGGCGGGCTCGGCGGTTTGGGACATGTCGGCTATCGCAAGCGCAACATTTGGCCCGGCCGGGCGCACGAGGCAAGGGCCGGGCCGCCGAGGGAACGCCCCGCTCTTGCGGCCCGACCGGCGGCGGCCGGTTGAGCACCCAGGGCGGAAGCGTACATTGTGGGCATGAGCGACCAACCTCCCGAGGAAGCCCACCGCACCGGGCGCAGCGTGCGTCTCGATACGCTCGTTCGACTGCGCTGGCTGGCGGTGATCGGGCAGACCACCGCCGTGCTGGTGGTCTATTTCGGGCTCGATTACGAGCTGCCGATCTGGGCCTGCCTGGCGGTGATCGCGCTCGCCGCCTGGCTCAATGTCGCGCTGCGCATTCGTTTCCCGATGGCGCAGCGGCTCGAGCCCGATCGGGCGGCGTGGCTTCTCGCCTTCGACACCGCCGAGCTCGCGGTGTTGCTGTTCTTCACCGGCGGATTGCAGAACCCGTTCGCCTTGCTTTTTCTCGGGCCGGTTCTGATCTCGGCCACCGCGCTGCCGGCGCGGATGACGCTCATGCTCGGCGGCTTTGCCGTCGCTTGCGCCACCGTGCTGGTGTTCGTGCACGATCCGCTGCCCTGGGATAGCGAGCCGCCGCTCGAATTGCCCCAGGTCTACGTGATGGGGGTGTGGCTCTCCATTTTGCTCGCGATCGCCTTCATCGGCCTGCATGCCTGGCAGATCACCGAGGAATCGCGCCAGCTCGCGGATGCATTGGCGGCAACCGAATTGGTGCTGGCACGCGAACAGCACCTCTCGCAGCTCGACGGACTGGCGGCAGCCGCCGCCCATGAACTCGGCACGCCGCTCGCCACCATCACGCTGATCGCCAAAGAGCTGCAGCTCGCCATCAAGCCGGATTCCGAGCACGCCGACGACGTGCGGCTCTTGAACGAGCAGGCCAAGCGCTGCCGCGCCATCTTGGCAAAGCTGACCGAACTCTCGAGCGGCGCTCCGTTCGACCGAATGAAGCTGTCCACGCTGATCGAAGAAGTGGTCGCGCCGCATCGCAACTTCGGCGTTGCGATCAATGTCGCGCTCTCGGCGGGCGAGGCGGCCGAACCGGTCGGGGGCCGCAACCCCGCGATCCTCTATGGCCTGGGAAACCTGCTCGAGAACGCCGTCGATTTCGCCCACGAGCGCGTCGAAGTCGCCGCCTCCTGGAACGGTCAAGACGTCGCCGTCACCATCACCGATGACGGTCCGGGCTTTGCCCCGGAGGTCATGGACCGTATCGGCGAGCCCTATGTCACCAACCGTCGCCGGCACGCCGGCGAGGGCGAGGCGAGCGGCCTGGGGCTCGGATTCTTCATCGCCAAGACCTTACTGGAGCGCTCGGGCGCCACGCTCGACTTCGAGAACCGCGCGTTTCCGGACCGCGGCGCGATCGTCCGCGTGCACTGGGGCCGGCGCGAGTTCGAACGCGCGACCGCCTTCGCGGCGTGAACGTCTTGGCCGTTAACCCATTGCCGGGCGTCGCTTTTCGCTCGAGCACGGGCGGGTGGCCGGCGTTTCATTATCGATTATTCACTTGAGGTTATCGGGCATCTTCCTAGATTAGGCCGCCGAATGTCCGGTGCGAATCGTCGCCGCGCGCGTTGGATCGGCGGAGCGCAGCCACGTGTGGAGGCGTAAATGGCCATGGCCGATTTGGTCGCCGCAATGCCGGGCGACCGCTCGCTGCTGATCGTCGAGGATGACAAATCGTTCCTGCAGCGGCTCGCCCGCGCCATGGAGGGCCGCGGCTTTACCGTGACCACCGCCGAATCGGTGGCCGACGGCCTGACCCAGCTCGAAACCACCTCGCCCGCCTTTGCCGTCGTGGACATGCGGCTCGAGGACGGCAACGGTCTCGACGTGATCTCGGCGCTCAAGCGCCGTCGTCCCGATGCCCGCGCCATCATCCTCACCGGCTACGGCAACATCGCCACCGCCGTGAACGCGGTGAAACTCGGCGCGGTCGACTATCTCTCCAAGCCGGTGGACGCCGACGACGTGGTCGCGGCGCTGCTCGCGCTCGAGGGCCGCAGAGCTGAGCCGCCGGAAAATCCGATGTCGGCCGATCGGGTGCGCTGGGAGCACATCCAGCGCATCTACGAGCTCTGCGGCCGCAACGTCTCGGAGACCGCGCGCCGCCTCAACATGCATCGCCGCACGCTGCAGCGCATTTTGGCCAAGCGCGCACCGAAGTAAGCAACCCGATCGCGAACCGACACGATCGGGTCGCGGCGTTGCCATTTCAGTCCATTGGTTTTGCGCTTTTGGTCGTTCGGCGGCAAATGACCGGCGGGCTGATTAAAACGTGAGCAGGAAATTTTGCAGCGCAACCAAAATCGATTTCGACCGTTAATGGTGGGAACGGTCGGAGACTTCAAACATGTATCCCAATTGGAACCCCATTTTCGAGCGGCTGGAGACGACGAAACAGTTCGGTCTGCTCTCGGATTATTTGGTCAGTTGGTCCGGACGTTCCGGCCGGCTGAGCCCGAAGGTGACCGTCTGGGGCAGGGATGGCACGCCTGAGGACGTGGTCGGGCATTACGTGGCGCAACTGCTCAAAGGGCTGGTGAACGAGCGCCGGATTTTCGTCGCCGCCGACTAGATTGTTTGTGCTTGCAGCAAAATGAGCGCGCGAACGCGCCTCAGGCTTGCGGGGGCGCTTCCGGATCGACGAGCGCCGACAAGCGCAGCGCCGCCGCGCGGGCAAACGCGAGCATCATGCTCTTGCGCGTGGCCGCATGGAGCCGGTGTTCCGGCGCCTCGCACACCATCGCCGCGCCGAAGGCGTCGGCGACGATGAGGCCGGCGTCCGGCGGAAAAATCTCACGCGGGACGTCGAGCGTGGTGGCGAAGAACAGCCGGTCGCAATGCAGCCGATAATCGAGCCACTTCTGGTCGGCACGAAGGTCGGCAATCGACGACTTGATCTCGACGATCCACAATTCGCCGTCGGCGCCCAGCGCTACGAGATCGGCGCGCCGGCCCGACGCCAACGGCAATTCGCTCACCACCGAAAACCCAAGCGAATGCAGAAGCCGCGTGGTGCCACGCGCGACCGCGAGCGCAGTCGAGGATTGCCGGCCGTCGACGGGCAGAACGGCAGCGAGCGAGCTGATGCTCATGGAATGAAATAGCCCCGGCAAGGGTACGCTTGTGGTTGCACGACGAAACCGAACGCCACGCACGCTACTCTCCCAGCCCGGTCCCGCACAGGGGATCATATACGGCCGGCGCGCGCCAGCACCTCTTAGAGCGTATTCCGGTCGGCTTGATTCAGCATTTCGCACCCACATGCGTCAACCCGCGGGCTTGACCAGGCAAGTCGGATTCATCCGACTTGCGCACTTAAAATGCCGGAAATCGGGTAAACCCGATTTCCGGTGGTCCATCATTCTTCGCAAGAATTTTTGCGAAGAGGATGGATTGCCGGGTCATAAGCGCGTTCACGCGCGTCTTCCGACGCGCTATGCCCGGCAATGACGAAATGGGTCAAGACCACCGGAATGTGGTTTAGGCGTGCCCGTTCCAGCAT
>JAFAHL010000303.1 GCA_019237215.1 Hyphomicrobiales bacterium
GATGAACTCGCGGCGCCTCATTCGATCACCTCGTCGGCACGGGCGAGCACTGATGACGGAATTTCGAGGCCGAGCGCCTTCGCGGCCTTGAGGTTGACCACGAGCTCATATTTGGTCGGCGTCTGCACGGGAAGATCGGCCGGCCTCGCGCCCTTGAGGATGCGATCGACGTAGCCGGCTGCGCGCCAGAACTGGTCGACAAGGTCGGGGCCATAGGAGATCAGGCCGCCGCTGGTGACGTAGAAACGGCCGGGGAAGACGGCGGGGAGCTTGTGCCGCGCCGCCACTTCGGCGATCAGCTCGCGATGGATGATCCCCAATGCGCTTCCCGTTACGATCAGGCCGCCATTCGACCCTGCTGCGAATGCCGCCACGGCGCGCTCGATTTCCCCGGGATCGCGCACGTCGACCGGAGTCAACTGCACGCCCAATGCCGGCGCGACGATCTGCACCGCGCCGAACTGCCCGATTCCCGAAGCGACGGCCGGATCGCGAAGCACCGCCGCTCGCGTCACGCCGGGCGCGATCTCCTTGAGCAGCTCCAGCCATTTCCCGCTCATGCTGAATTCGTAGATGGTGAACCCGGTCGCGTTGCCGCCCGGATGTGCCAGGCTCGCGACGAAACCGGAGCCGATCGGATCGATGACATTCACGAACACGATCGGAATGGTTCTCGTCGCCTGCAGCAACGGTGCCACGGTTGCGGTGCCGGTCGCGGCCAGGAGGACGTCGGGTGCGAGCGCGACCAGTTCTGCCGCGTGTCTGTGAACATCGTCGGCCGTGGCCCAGCGGATATCTATCCGCAGGTTGCGGCCCTCACTCCATCCCATTTGGCTGAGCGCTTGTGTGAACACCGCGAGCCGGGCTTGTCCCTCGGCATCGCCGGGGACGAGATATAGCAGCACGCCGATGCGCCGCACGCGCGCGCCTTGCTGCGCGCGCGCCGCGAGCGGCCAAAGAAGCGAAGGTGCGGCCGCCGCGCCGCCGATGAGCGCGATGAACTCGCGCCGCTTGATCTGACCCAGGACCATCGGTTGCCCCGTCGCGGCGAACGATACCGGTGATTTCACAATAGGATAGTCGGCTCCCATCCGCCATCTCGGCGCTTCGGGACGCCGCAGGCGGGCCCCCAGTATCGAGTATGCCCGCGCGTGCGCGCAAAGTCCTGAAGCGGACCTGAATCGTTCTGAGTTGGGCGCAAACCCTTCTGATCACGCCCTAATACCCGCGCGCGCGATCGACCACGTGCTCGAGCGGCAGCCCTTGCTCGAAGCGCTCGATCTGGCGCAGCACGTTGGCGACGAGCGGACGCGGGTCGGAGGCGGCAGCGTTGTGCGGCGTGATGGTGACCTTGGGATGGAGCCAAAGCGGGCTCGCGGCGGGCAGCGGCTCGTCCGCAAACACGTCGAGCGTCGCGCCCGCGAGCGAACCCTCCTCGAGCGCCGCCAGGATATCGGCGTCGACCTGCAGCGCGCCGCGCGCGGCGTTGACGAGGTAGGCGCCCGCGGCGGCGCCATCGCGCTTGAGCTTGCGGATGAGCTTGCGGTCGAGCATGCCCTGCGTCGCCGGCGTCGCCGGCAGCAGGCAGACGAGGATCTCGGTACGGCGGAGAAAGGCGTCGAGGCCGGCATCGCCGTGAAAGGTCTCGATCTCGGGTAGCGTCTTCGCCGTGCGGCTCCAGCCGGCGACGCAGAAGCCGAGGCTGCGCAGCGCCACGGCCGCGGCGCGGCCGAGCACGCCCAGCCCCATCACGCCGACCGTGACCGCGCTCGCCGGAGCTTGCTCGTGCTCGCGCCACACGCGCTCGCGCTGCTGCGCGTCGTAGAGGCGCTGGCGGCGATGATGCATCAGCACGTGCAGCACGACGTACTCGGTCATGCGCATGGTGAGATCGGGATCGACGATGCGCACGACCGGCACGTCGGGCAGCTCCGGATCCGCGAAGACGTGATCGACGCCGGCGCCGAGCGAAAAGATCGCCTGCAGACGCGGCAAGCGGGCGAACAGCCCGCGCGGCGCGTGCCAGGCGCAGGCATAGGCGACCTCGGCGGGATCGCCCATGCGCTGCGGCCACAGGCGGATGTCGCGCCGCGGTGCCAGCGCGCGCAAGCGCGCTTCCCACGGCTGCGGATCGAGTCCGGTGACGGCAAGGAGGATGGCGGGCATGAGGGCACAGTCCGGTTGGCTCAATTCTGACGCAGCGGACCCGGACACGCTCTCCCCTGCGGGAGAGAGTGGCGAGCCCGCGCAGACCTGATTGGGGATGTTACTGCGCGACCACGCCCTCGGCCGCCGTCTCCAGGTTGAAGGCAGCGGCCAACAGCGCGCGCGTATAGTCGCTGCGGGGGCGGGCGAACACCTCGGCCGCGGGTCCCTCCTCCACCACCTTGCCGTGGCGCATGACGAGGAGCCGGCAGGCGAGCGCGGCGACCACCCTGAGATCGTGCGAGATGAACATGTAGGTGAGATTGCGCCGCTTCTGCAGCGTGCGCAAAAGCTCGACGATCTGCGCTTGGATGAGCATGTCGAGCGCGCTCGTGGGCTCGTCGAGCACGACGAAGGTCGGCTCCAGCACGATGGCGCGGGCGACCGCGATGCGCTGGCGCTGACCGCCGGAAAATTCGTGCGGGTAGCGAAAGCGCGTGTCGGGATCGAGGCCAACGTCATGCAGCGCGCGGATCACGCGCGCCTCGCGCTCCGCTTTGGTCAGCTTGGGGTGATGCACCCACAGGCCTTCCTCGATGATGTCGGAGACCGACATGCGCGGGGAGAGCGTGCCGTAGGGATCCTGGAATACGATCTGCATGTGGTGGCGGAACGGCCGCATTTTTTTGAACGTCAGCCCCGCGATCTTGCTGCCGAAAAATACGATCGGCCCGTCCGACGAGATGAGCCGCAGAATGGCCAAGCCGAGCGTCGTCTTGCCGGAGCCCGATTCGCCGACCACCCCCAGCGTCTCGCCTTGGCGGATTTCGATGCTGACCCCGTCGACCGCCTTGATGTAACCGACGGGGCGGCGCATGACGCCGCGCTTGATCGGGAACCAGACCTTGAGATCCTTGGTCTCGATCACGACCGGGGCGCCGGCGCACATCGGCGCCGGATCGGGCTTGGGCTCGGCGCCGAGCAGCGCGCGGGTGTAGGGATGCTGGGGCGCGGTGAAGACGCGCTCCACCGGCCCCTGCTCGACGATCTTGCCCTCCTTCATCACGCACACCCGGTCGGCGAGCTTGCGCACGATGCCGAGGTCATGGGTGATGAACAGCATCGCCATGCCGAGACGCCGCTGCAGCTCTTTCAGCAGGTTGAGAATCTGCGCCTGCACGGTCACGTCGAGCGCCGTGGTCGGTTCGTCGGCGATCAGCAGGTCGGGCTCGTTGGCGAGCGCCATGGCGATCATCACGCGCTGGCGTTGACCGCCCGAAAGCTGGTGCGGATAGCTCTTGAGCCGCGTCTCGGGGTCGGGAATGCCGACCTGGACCAAAAGCTCGATGGTGCGCGCACGCGCGGCTTGCCCGGTGAGGCCGCGATGCAACAACAGGATCTCGCCGATCTGCTTCTCGATGGTGTGCAGCGGATTGAGCGAGGTCATCGGCTCCTGGAAGATGATGGTGATGTCGTTGCCGCGCACGCGGCGAATCTCGGCTTCCGACAGCCGCAGATGGTCCCGGCCTTTGAAGCGGATCGCGCCCGAGGGATGGTGCGCGGCCGGATAAGGCAGAAGCTTCAACACCGACAACGCCGTGACCGACTTGCCCGAGCCCGATTCGCCGACCAGCGCGACGGTCTCGCCCTTCTTGATCTCGAAGGACACGCGATCGACCGCGAGCGTCTCGCGCTGACCCTGCCGAAACGCGACGGAAAGGTCGTCGACCTCGAGCAGCTTTTGGTAGGTTGCCTCCATCGCTCACCCGAACGTCTTTCGCGGGTCGAAGGCGTCGCGCACGGCTTCGCCGATGAAGATCAAGAGCGACAGCATGGTCGCGACGGTCAGGAAGCCCGAGATGCCGAGCCACGGCGCCTGAATGTTGGCTTTGCCTTGCGAGAGCATCTCGCCGAGCGAGGGTGAGCCCGGCGGCAGGCCGAAGCCGAGGAAGTCGAGCGCGGTCAGCGTCATCACCGAGGAGGAGAGAATGAACGGCAGGAACGTCATGGTGGCGACCATGGCGTTGGGCAAGAGGTGGCGGAACATGATGGTGCGGTTCGACACGCCGAGCGCGCGCGCGGCCTGGATGTATTCGAAATTGCGCCCGCGCAGGAATTCGGCGCGCACCAGGCCGACCAGCGAGACCCAGGAGAACAGCAGCAGGATCCCGAGCAGCACGAAGAACCCGGGCACCAGCACCGACGAGATGATGAGCAGCAGGTAGAGCGAGGGGATGGAGGTCCAGATCTCGATGAAGCGTTGGAACAAGAGATCGGTCCAGCCGCCGAAATAGCCCTGCACGGCGCCGGCCGCCACGCCGATGACGGAGGATATGATGGTGAGCACGAGGCCGAACACCACGGACAGGCGGAAGCCGTAGATCAGACGCGCCGCCACGTCGCGGCCCTGGTCGTCGGTGCCGAGCCAGTTGTATTCAAGGTCGCTGCAGCCGTTGAGGCCCTTGCGGTCGACCACGCTCTTGCATTCCGCCTCGGTCAAGAGCCACGTCGGTTTCGAGGGCGCGGGTGTCGGCAGGTCGAGATTGTGGGTGTTGTAGGAATAGCGGATCGGCGGCCACAGCATAAAGCCGCCCTTCGCGGCGATGAGGTTGGCGAGATACGGATCGCGGTAGTCGGCGGCGGTCTCGAACTCGCCGCCGAAGGCGGTTTCGGGATAAGTCACGAACACCGGAAAATACGATTTTCCCTCGAAACGCACGTAGAACGGCTTGTCGTTGGCGATGAACTCCGCGAACAGCGAGAGCACGAACAACACCATGAAGATCCAGAACGCCCAATAGCCGCGGCGGTTGGCCTTGAAGCTCTGCCAGCGTCGGCGATTGAGCGGCGAGAGCGCCAAGCGATGCCCCTCGGGCGGAACGGCAAGCCCCATCGGCGCTTGCGCCGTCGTCTCCGGCACCGCGATGCTGGTTCGCTCGTCCACCTCACACCTCCCGCGTCTCGAAGTCGATGCGCGGATCAACCCAGGTGTAGGTGAGGTCGGACAACAGGTTCACCACCAGCCCGACCAGCGACATGATGTAGAGCGTGGCGAACACCACCGCGTAATCGCGGTTGAGCACGCTCTCGAAGCCGAGCAGCCCGATGCCGTCGAGCGAGAAGATGGTCTCGATCAGGAGCGAGCCGGCAAAAAACGCGTGCACGAACGCGCCGGGAAAGCCGGCGATCACGATCAGCATGGCGTTGCGGAAGACGTGCCCATAGAGCACTTGGCGCTCGGCGCAGCCCTTGGCGCGCGCGGTGAGCACATATTGCTTGCGAATCTCGTCGAGGAAGGAGTTCTTGGTGAGCAGCGTCATGGTGGCGAACGCGGACAGCCCCATGGCGAAGATCGGCAACACCAGATGCCAGAAATAGTCGAGGATCTTTCCGGGGATCGACAATTGCGCCCAATAGTCGGAGGTCAACCCGCGCAGCGGGAAAATGTTGAAGAACGATCCGCCGGCGAACAAGATGATGAGCAAAATCGCGAACAGGAAGCCCGGGATGGCGTAGCCGATGATGATGATGCCCGAAGTCCAGGTGTCGAATTGCGAGCCGTCCTTGATCGCCTTGCGGATGCCGAGCGGGATCGAGATCAGATAGGTCAAGAGCGTGAGCCAAATGCCGAGCGAAATGGAGACCGGCAGCTTCTCCTTGATGAGCTGGAGAACGGTGGTGTCGCGAAAATAGCTCTTGCCGAAATCGAACCGCGAATAGTTCCACAGCATCAGGAAAAAGCGCTGGTAGGCCGGCTTATCGAAGCCGAACTGCTTCTCCAGGCTCTTGATGAATTCCGGATCGAGGCCCTGGGCGCCGCGGTATTTGGAGTTGATCGCGTCGATGGCGGCGCCGCCGCCGGGCTGCCCGCGCGCGCCCAGATCGCCGCCCGGCGACCCCGAGATGCGCGAGGTCGCTCCGGTGTCGGAGCCCGAGAGCTGGGCGATGACGCGTTCGACCGGCCCGCCGGGGGCGAACTGCACCACCACGAACGAGACCAACATGATGCCGAACAACGTCGGGACCATGAACAGCAGGCGCCGGATGATGTAGGCGGTCATGTCGTGTATGCGTCCGCGCTAGAGGACCTCCATCCGCGCTCGATGCACCCGGGTACCACCGTCTCGCCGCGCCCGTGCTCGCGACCGCACATCGATGCGCAGGGCGGGCAAGCGCGCCTTGTCTGCGCAGGAAGACCGCGTTCGCTGCTGGCGCCGACGCCACCTCGCCGGTCAGCGCGCGCGCCGCTCACGCGCTATCCCCGCTGCTCGAGTTTTGCCGCCTTGTCGCGATCGTACCACCAGGTCTCCGGGGCGCCGCGCGCGTAGCGCGGCTTGGTCGCAGGCCGGCTGAACACGTCCCAATAGGCGACCCAGTGCGAGGCCTTGTACCAGTGTGGAACCCAATAGCGGCCGCTGCGGATCACCCGGTCGAGCGCCCTGCAGGCCATCGTGAGGCTCGCGCGATTATCGGCGGCGATGATCTTCTCGATGAGCGCATCGATGACCGGGTCGGAAATGCCGGCAAGGTTCTGCGAGCCCTTCATCGCCGCTGCCTGCGAGGAAAAGAAGATTCGCAACGAATCGCCGGGCGTGGTCGAGAATCCGAACCGCTGCACCGTCAGGTCGAAATCGAAATCGTCGACCCGCTTGCGATATTGCACGGGATCGACGATGCGCAAGTTCGCTTCGATGCCCAGCGTCCCGAGATTCTTGATGAACGGCATGTGGTGCGGCTGGAACGACGGCTCGTCGAGCAGGAATTCGACGCTGATCGGCTCGCCTTGCGGAGTCACCCGCTTGCCGTCCTTGATGACGAAGCCGGCCTCCTGCAACACCGTGTTCGCCTGCCGCAGGAGCGCGCGGTCCTGCCCCGAGCCGTCGGAGACCGGCGGCACGAACGGCTCGCCGAACACCTCGTCGGCGACCTTGCCGCGGAACGGTTCGAGCAGCTCCAGCTCCTGCGGCGAGGGCTTGCCGACGGCCATCATGTCGGAGTTCTCGAACACCGAATGGGTCCGTTTGTAACTCCCGTACATCAGGGTCTTGTTGGTCCATTCGAAATCGAACGCGTAGATGAAAGCTTCGCGCAGTCGCTTGTCCTTGAGCTTGTCGCGGCGGGTATTGAAGAACCAGCCCTGCGCGCCCGACGGCGTATCGTCCGGCAGGGTGTCGCGCTTGACGCGGCCATCGCGAACCGCCGGAAAGTCGTAGCGCGTCGCCCAGATGCGCGAGGTGAACTCCTCGCGGAAGAGATAGCTCTTGCTGGTGAAACCCTCGAAGGCGACATCGCGGTCGCGATAGAATTCGTAGCGCACGACGTCGAAATTGTTCTGCCCGCGTTCCGTCGGCAGCTCGGCGCCCCACCAATTCTTGACCCGTTCGTATTCGATGAAGCGCCCGGTATCGAATCGCCCCACCTGGTAGGGACCGCTGCCGAGCGGCGGCTCGAGCGTCGTCTCGTCGAAGGCATGCTTGGAGTAGTATTCGCGCGAAAAAATCGGCAGCGAGGCCGTGAACAGCGGCACGTCGCGCGCCCGCTTGGGCGCAAAGGTCAGCACCACGGTGGCGTCATCGGTCGCCTCCGCGCCGACGAAGTCGCGCAGCAGTTGCTGGGCGATCGGGTGGCCCTTCTCCTTGAGGATCTTGAGCGAGAACGCGACGTCGTGGGCGGTGAGCGGGCTGCCGTCGTGAAAGGTGATGCCGGGCCGCATCAGAAAACGGTAGGCGAGCCCATCCGGGGATATCCGCACCGCGCGCGCGGCAAGCCCGTAGAGGGCGTCCGGCTCGTCGGCCGCGCGCGTCATCAGGCTGGCGAAGGTGAGCTCCATGCCCTGCGCGCCGTCGCCCTTGAGGATGAAGATGTTGAGCGAATTGAAGGTGAGAAAGTTCTGATTGAAGACCCGGTTCGACCCGATCTGGGAGAACGTGCCGCCCTTCGGCGCATTGGGGTCGATGTAGTCGAAATGCTTGAATGCCGCCGGATATTTGAGGTCGCCGAACGCCGAGATGCCGTGCCGTTCGGGGCCCTCCTGCGCCAACGCCGGACGAGCGAGCGTCGAAGCGAGCGCACCGGCGCCCAGTGCGAGCGTATGGCGTCGCGTCACCTTGCAGATGTCGGTCATGGTCGCGTCCCTGTCTTGGCGGCTTTTTCCGCATCCCACCACCACACGGTCGGAAAGGCCGATGCGCCGTATTTCGGCAGCGGATCCTGCCGGTTGAAGCGGTCCCAGCGGGCCGTGCGGCTTTTATCCAAGGTAAATTGCGGCACCACGTAGTGGTTCCAAAGCAGCACGCGATCGAGCGCCCTGGTGGCAGCGACGAGCTCGGCGCGGTCCTTGGCGAAGATCACGCGCTCGATCAGGGCGTCGACCGCCGGATTTTTGATGCCGACGTAATTGCGCGAGCCCGGCGTGTCGGCGGCCGGCGTGCCCCAGTAGTCGCGCTGCTCGTTGCCGGGCGAAAGCGATTCCGGCCAGGAGGCGACGATGATGTCGAAATCCCAGTTGCGCAGCCGGTTCTCGTATTGCGGATCGTCGACCGTGCGCACGTTCACGGTGATGCCGAGCCGTTCGAGCGAGGGCTTGTAGAACAGGATGATGCGCTCGATGCTGGGGTCCTCGGTGAGGATTTCGACGCTCACGAGTTCGCCGCTCTTGGGGTCGACCAGCTTCTGGTTGCGGATCTCGTATCCGGCCTCCTTCAACAGCCGCATCCCTTCGCGCAGATTGGCGCGCACGTTCTCGGGGCTTCCGCCCACCGGATTTGTGTACGCGGTGGTGAACACCTCGGGTGGTACTTTGTCCCGCACCTTTTCCAGGATTTCCAGTTCCTGGCCCTGCGGCAGACCGGACGAGGCGAGCTCGGTGCCGTCGAAGTAACTGTTGATGCGCGTATATTGGCCGAAGAAGATCTGCTTGTTCATCTCCTCGAAGTCGTAGGCGAAATTGAACGCGCGCCGCAGCCGCGGGTCCTTGAATTTATCGCGCCGGGTATTGAAGGCGAAGGCCTGCATGATCCCCCGATTGCGCTGGGGGAATTCCTCGAGCACCACGCGCTTGTCCTTGACCGCCGGGAAATCGTAGGCCGTCGCCCAGTTCTTGGCGACGTTCTCCGTGCGCCAGTCGATGTGGTCGGCTTTGAAGGCCTCGATGGCCACGGTGGTGTCGCGGAAATACTCGAACCGCAGTTCGTCGAAATTATCGCGTCCGATATTGACGTTGAGATCCTTGCCCCAATAGTCCTTCACCCGCTCGTAGACGACGGTGCGGCCGGCGACGAACTCCTTGACGCGGTAGGCGCCGTTGCCGAGCGGCGGTTCGAGCGTGGTCGCGCCGATGTCGCGCTTGCGGCCGGCGGCGTCGGTCCCCTCCCACCAATGCTTCGGCAGCACGTTGAGCTGACCCAGGATCAGCGGCATTTCACGATTGCCCGGGGCGTCGAAGATGAAGCTGACTTCGCGCTCCCCAGTCTGTTCCATTTTCGTGACATGCCGATAATAGGCCGCCATCATCGGGCTGTGCTTCTTGAACGCCTCCATGGAGAAGATCACATCCTCGACCGTCACCGGCTTGCCGTCGTGATGGCGCGCGTTGGCGCGCAAACGGAAGGTCGCCGAGCCAAAGTCGCTCGGATGCGTGACCGCTTCGGCAATGAGCCCGTAGTCGGTCGAAACTTCGTCGAGCGACGGCGCCAGCAGCGTGTCGGAGAGCATGCCCGCGCCGGCCGCGATCGATCCCTTCAACCCGGAGACGACCTCGTTGAAGTTGTCGAACGTGCCCACCGCCATCAGCCGCACGCTGCCACCCTTCGGCGCGCTCGGGTTGACGTAGTCGAAATGCTTGAAGTCTGCCGGATATTTGAGCTCTCCGAACAGCGACAATCCATGCTTCCATTCGAGCGCATGTTCTTGCGCGTGCGCGGACGCGCCGAGAAACGGCGCTCCAAATCGGTCGAGGATGGGGGATAAAGCTGCAAGGACGCCGGTGCGAACGACGGATCGACGGGTCAGGCGCAAGGAAACCTCCGGGGGCAACGACGCCAATGACGCTCGCACTGGCCGCATTATCTCCGATTTGCGATGGCGGGGCACGGACATGTGCGCGGTCGGACCATCACTTTATCATGACTTTATAAGTAGGCGGCGACCGCGCCTGCGCCACTGATATGGTGGGCTCCAACGCGTTCATTACCAAATCTTAAAGTGCGCGGTAAGGGGTGGCGACCCTCGGGCTCTCTCACTGCGCCTTCGGGCTGCCGGCGGCCTCGGCCGCCTTGGGCAGGGGTGCCGGGTTGTCGGAGAGCGAGTTGAGATAGGCGATGACGTCGGCGCGCTCGCCGCCGCGCTGGATGCCGGCGAAGGTCATGTTGGTGCCGGGCACGTAGCCGCGCGGATTGGTGATGAACTGGTTGAGCTCGTCGATGGTCCAATTGCCGCCCTTCGCCTTCATAGCGGCGGAATAGTTGAACCCCGTCTCCGACGCCTTCGGACGGCCGACCACGCCATAGAGGTTGGGCCCGACCAGGTTGCGCCCGCCCTTGGCGAAGGTGTGGCAGGCTTGGCATTTCTTGGCCGCGTTCTCGCCGCGGCCGACGTCGGCCTTGGCAAGCAGCTGCTCGATCGGCTCCTGCTTTTCCGGCTCCGCGGGCTTGCCGGCCGGCGCCTGCTCCGGCACCGCGATCTCGTAGCCGGGCTTGGCCGGCTTCACCGGCGTGAAGATGGCGCCGGCGGCGATGTTGATCGAGAGCACGCCGAGACAGGTGCCCAGGATGGCACCGAGGATTTTGTTCACTTCAAAGGAGTCCATCGCCTGAAGGCTCGCGGAAGCTTGGGGAATTGCAAGCGGCGGCCGCACTGGATTGCGGCGGTGCACAAATAGCCGGTTTGCCTCGGCTCTGGCAACCCGTATAAGCGGCCGACCCCCTCATAGTGGCGCCAAGCATACATTTTGCCGCAAGCGGAGGGGCCGAGGCGCAGCGATGGCCGACGTTCTCATTGTCATCCCCGCGCGCATGACTTCGACCAGGCTTCCCGGCAAGCCGCTGCTCGACATCGCGGGCGAGCCGATGCTCGTCCACGTGCTGCGCCGCGCGCAGGCCGCGCGGCTCGGGGAGGTGGTGGTCGCCACCGATTCGGACGTGGTCGCGGCCTGCGTCGAAAAAGCCGGCGGCCGCGCCGTGATGACGCGCGCCGACCACGTCTCGGGCTCCGACCGCATTTTCGAGGCCTTGGACGTCGCCGACCCGCAGCGGCGCAGCGCCATCATCGTCAATGTGCAGGGCGACCTGCCCACGCTTGCGCCCGCCG
>JAFAHL010000281.1 GCA_019237215.1 Hyphomicrobiales bacterium
ATCCACAGCAAAGTGTCGGTCGACGACCTCTTGCATGGCGCCATCATCCAGTCCGCCAACGATGCCTGCATCACGCTGGCGGAAGGGATTTCAGGCAACGAATCTACTTTCGCGGAGCTGATGACCAAGCGCGCGCGCGAGCTCGGCCTGGCCAAATCGACCTTCGGCAATTCGACCGGACTTCCAGACCCCCGACAGCTGATGACCGCGCGCGAGCTTGCCAAGCTCGCACGCCATCTGATCGAGACCTATCCCGACTACTACAAGTATTACAGCGAGCGCGAATTCACCTGGAACAAGATCCGCCAGTTCAATCGCAATCCGTTGCTCAACCTGAATATCGGGGCGGATGGCCTCAAAACCGGCTTCACCAAAGAAGCCGGCTACGGTCTGGTCGGCTCTGCGGTACAGAACGGATTGCGCCTGATCGTCGTCGTCAACGGGCTGAGATCCGAGAAGGAGCGGGCCGACGAGGCCAAGAAACTACTGGAATGGGGATTCCACAGCTTCCAATCCGGTTTGTTGTTCGCCGCGGGCCAGGAAATCGCGCAGGCCAAGCTCTACGGCGGTGTCAGGGGACACGTACCGCTGATGGCGGGCAAAGAGGTGCGGCTGATGGTGCCGCGCGGGTCGCGCGACAAGATTATCGCCCGCGTGGTCTATTCCGGCCCGGTGCGCGCACCGGTAGAGCAGGGTCAGAAGATCGGCACGCTGAAGGTGTGGCGCGGCGAGTCCGTGGTGCTTGAAGTCCCGCTGCAGGCGGCCGAGAGCGTGAGCGCCGGCTCGATGCCCCAGCGCGCCTTCGACGCCGCGTCCGAGCTCGTGCTCGGCCTCTTCCGCGCCGGGTTCCAGCGGCTATAACGGAAGGCAAGGATACACGGAAAGCAGGCAGGGACGGAAACGGGCCGCGGAAACCCACCGCGCTCCCCACCCGTTTCGGCCGCCCGCTAGAACCGGATGCGTGGACGATTCATTACCTTCGAAGGCGGCGAAGGGACGGGCAAATCGACCCATTCGACGCTGCTGGCGGATCGCCTTAGATCGGGGGGCATCGGCGTCGTGCGCACGCGCGAGCCTGGCGGCTCACCCGGGGCCGAAGTGATCCGGCACGTACTGCTCTCGGGTGTAGCGAAACCGCTCGGTATAGAAGCCGAGGCGGTCCTGTTCGCCGCTGCCCGCGGCGACCACGTGCGCAGTACCATCGAACCCGCGCTGGCGCAGGGCGTGTGGGTGGTCTGCGATCGTTTCCTCGACTCGACCAGGGTTTATCAGGGCAGCCTCGGTCATTTGGATCCGCTATTCATCCGCGCCCTTGAACGGGTGACAATTGGTGATCTCAAGCCTGACCTCACCTTCGTCCTCGACGTGCCGGCAGAGATTGGCCTTGCTCGCGCCAGCAAACGCCGCGGTGAGCGGGTGGCCGACCGGTTCGAAGCGGAATCGCGCGCGTTCCATGAGGCGTTGCGCGAGGCCTATCGCGAGATCGTGGCCGCCGAGCCCGGTCGCTGCATCGCGATCGATGCCACCGAGCCGAAGGCCGCGGTCGCCGAACGCATTTGGAAAACCGTGACGGAACGCTTCGATTCCGCACGCGTGTCGAGCTTGCCTGCAGGCGCAGCATCGTGAGCGACGCCGACGACCAAGCTAACGGCGTCGAACCGCTGAACCCGCGCGAGACCAGCGTCCTCTACGGCCACGCCGAGGCGGAGCGCGCGCTGCTTGCCGCCTATCGAGGCGCGCGGTTCCCCCATTCCTGGCTGATCGGGGGTCCTGTCGGCATCGGCAAGGCAACGCTCGCCTATCGCATGGCACGTTTCGTCTTGGCGCATCCCGATCCACGCGTCCCGCTGGTGCAGACGGCGACATCGCTGCAAGTCGACGCCGATCATCCGGTCGCGCGGCGCATCGCGGCCCAGGCCCAGGGGGACCTTCTGGTGCTGGAGCGCACGATCAACGAAAAAACCAATAAGCTCTACCAGGACATCCGGGTGGATGACGTGCGCCGCACCGTGACGTTCTTCGGCTCGACGGCCGGGGAGGGCGGTTGGCGGGTCGCGATCGTCGATCCGGTCGATGAGCTCAACCCGTCGGGGGCGAATGCGCTGCTCAAAATTCTCGAGGAGCCACCGCGGCGCGCCGTCCTACTGTTGGTGAGCCATTCGGCTGCGCGCGTTCTGCCGACCATCCGCTCCCGTTGCCGGCTGCTGGCGCTGCGGCCGCTTGCCGCCGAGGACGTGGCGCGCGCCGTTGGCGCCGCGGTCGGAGGTAGCCCCGACGCCGCCGACATCGCAGCCGCGAGCGCGGCCGCCGACGGAAGCGTGCGGCGCGCGCTGGCGTTGTTGGACGGCGACGCGCTCGACCTGCGCAACTGCATCATGGCTCTGCTCGAGCATCTGCCCGCGGTCGATCCGCGCGCGTTGCACGCGCTCGGCGATCGCCTTTACGGCAGCGATCCGGCGCCGCTGGCCGCCTTCGTCGATACCGTAAATGCATGGCTCTCGCTTCGCTTGACCGCTGGCGAAGAGCCCCCCGCACGCCGTGCCCGATTGGCGGAGGTTTGGGAGAAGGTCAACGCCGCCGCGCGCGATGCAGACACCTTCAATCTCGAGCGCAAGCCGCTGGTTTTCAACGTGTTCGGCTGGCTTGCCGAGGCATCGCGTGGTTGATACCTAAGCGGGCGTCATGGCCGGGTCGGGACCGCAGCCGAGTTTGTCGGCGGGGACCCCGTTGTCCGGCCATTTCGGTCATTCCGGCTCTATCCAAGATCGCCCCCAACGGGGCCCGAGTGCGCGGGTTGGGTGGGTGACGCAAGCACGGAACGACCACGGATCACGGAACCGATCGATGGCCGACAAGCCCCGCTATTATCTCACCACGGCCATCGCCTATCCCAATGGCCCGCCCCATATCGGCCATGCCTACGAGGCGATCGCGACCGATGCAATCGCTCGCTTCATGCGGCTCGACGGCTACGACGTGCTGTTCGTCACCGGCACCGACGAGCACGGCATCAAAATGCTGCAGACTGCGGCCAAGGAGAAGCTCACCCCGCCGCAACTGGTCGAACGCAACGTGCCGCGCTTCCAGGAGATGGTGCAGCGGCTCGACTGCTCGAACGACCAATTCATCCGCACCACCGAAGAGCGCCACCATCGTGCGTCGATCGCCATCTGGCAGCAGATGGAAGCGGCGGGCGACATTTACCTCGGCAAGTATTCCGGCTGGTACTCGGTGCGCGATGAAGCCTATTACGACGCGGACGAGACCAGGCTCAACGACGCGGGCGAACGCGTCGGCCCGCAGGGTACGCCGGTCGAATGGGTCGAGGAGGAGAGCTATTTTTTCAAGCTCTCCGCCTACCAGCAAAAGCTGCTCGACCTCTACGCTCGGCATCCCGACTTCGTCTTGCCGAAGGAGCGCCTCAACGAGGTCATGGCCTTCGTCAAAGGCGGCCTGCAGGACCTCTCGATCTCGCGCACCACCTTCGACTGGGGCGTCGAGGTGCCGGGCAATCCGAAACATGTCATGTATGTGTGGGTCGACGCGCTCACCAACTACATCACCGCCGTTGGTTACCCGGACGTGGATAGCCCGAAATTTCGCCGCTACTGGCCCGCCGACTTGCATGTGATCGGCAAGGACATCGTGCGCTTCCACGCGGTCTACTGGCCCGCGTTCCTGATGTCGGCGGGGATCGATGTGCCGCGGCGCATCTTCTCGCACGGATTTTTATTCAATCGCGGCGAGAAGATGTCGAAGTCCGTCGGCAACGTGGTCGACCCGTTCGCGCTGGTGGATGCCTATGGGGTCGACCAGGTGCGTTATTTTTTCTTGCGCGAAGTTCCGTTCGGGCAGGACGGCAATTACAGCCTGGAGGCGATCGTCAACCGCATCAACGCCGATCTCGCCAATGATCTCGGCAACCTGGCACAGCGCTCGCTCACCATGATCGCGCGCCAGCTCCGCGGTGTGTTGCCCAAGCCGGGCGCATTCTCCGAGGCCGACACGGCCATGCTGGCGATGGCCGACGGCATGATCGCCAAAGCGCGGGAGGCGATGAAGACGCAGCAGCTGCACCAGGTCCTCAACGCCGTGTGGGCGGTGGTCGCCGAGGCGAACCGATATTTCACCAGCGAGGCGCCCTGGGCGCTCGCCAAGAGCGATCCGGCGCGGCAAGGGACCGTGCTCTACGTGACCGCCGAGGTGATCCGTCAGGTGGCGAT
>JAFAHL010000113.1 GCA_019237215.1 Hyphomicrobiales bacterium
CGTCATTTTGTTGGTCGGCCTGATCGCGGGATGGCTTGCCGGACAGATCGTCAAAGGCACCGGCTACGGCCTCATCGCGGACATCTGCATCGGAATCATCGGCGCCCTCATCGGCAGTTGGTTGTTGCCCCAGTTGGGCATCCACCTGGGGGCCGGCATCGTGTCGTCGATCATTGTGGCCACCATCGGTGCCATTATTCTCCTGGTCATTCTACGGCTCGTTAACCGCGGCGGCCGATGGTGACTCCTCGTTACGGCTAGCTCGCTCGCTTACCCTGCGAACCGCCGATCTCGTCGATCGACCGGCGCAAGCGGGCGATCAGTTCGCGGCTGCGAGTGAGGTGGGGTTCCTCGACGGCGAGAATCGCCGCGAACCCCCGCTTCTTGAGCGCCAACACGTCGATCCGATCAGTCTTGGGATCGACGCCTGCCGCGTCGCATACGATGTCGATGAGCCGGTCAAGCGCATGCAGGCGGCCGAGGAGATAATCGTTTTCGCGATAGGCGCGCGACAAGAACGCGGCGAAATGGCCGAACCCGATGCCTTTCAAGCTCTCGATGCCATCGAATCCGCGAAGCGCGTGGGCATCCTGCGGACTGATGCGATCGATCAGAATCTCGTTGAGCTCGCTGAGCTCGCGCGTACGCGTCATCGGGAACGTCAGCACGTCCCAGAATGGAAAGCCGAGATAGTTGACCAATACCTCGCGTCGTGCATCCGCATGCCACTCGGTCGGATCGAGCGACGCCAATAGATCGTCGAGCTCGCGGGTGCTCGCATTAAGATCGATTTCGGCGGCCAATCGATCGATCAGACGATCGATCTGGTCGACATGCTGCGCCACGAACTCCGCCGCGAAGGCTTCGAGATGCTTGACCTCCGCGGCCGAAGGCGCGGCGGGGAATGTGTCCGCCACCAGGTCGCGAACCTCGCGGCCATAAAAGTCAGCATTCTCGCGGCGCCGCAGCGCATCGAGGCGAACATAGAACTCGCGCTTGAGCCGATCGACCACCCGCGGATCGAGACCGACGAAACGATCCTGACCGATGAGCTGATAAAGCCGGTTCTGTCCCTTGATCAAGAAGTGCAGGCGCCGCTCGCGGTACTTCACGTCGAAGGCCAACAGGTATTTTACCCAAGCAGGAAGATGGTCCGCGGTCTGGGTCTCGAATTCGAGCGCTTCGCTGTCGGCCCGCTCGTAGACGATGCCCTTGCGTAGCGCCCAGGCGTCGATGATTTCGGCCACTACGCGCGACAACGGCGATTGTGCCGGCACGCCCCGCAGCCTGACGATCAGCTCTGCGCCGAAGGCACGCACGGAGGCGAGCTTGAGCCGCACATAGGACTGGTAGGCAAAGCCCGCGTCGCGCGCGACGTGGGAATTGACCTGTTCGCGCCAGGCCCGCAGGTCGTCCGTCGAGATCGGCCGATCGAATGTGCTGGTCACGACCTTGGATACCAACTGACTGACCTGGGGGCGCGCACTGTCCACGATCGCCCGCAGCCGCCGCACCTGGTCGTTGAATTCGGTCACGTGGGTGAGCTCGTCGGTCACCGGCTGCGAACTTGGGATATCCGACAGCGCGCCGCGCAATGCGGCAAAAAAGCCGGGGATTCTGTGCTGGCGCGGCAGCACTGCATGTGCCGGATGGGGATCGATGTAAACCAAGCGGCGATCCACTTCGCGAAACGCCGGCCGGCCGTAGATCGCCGAAATCGCTTGCTGGAATGGCCTGTTGTTGAGCACCGAGCCGTCGAGAAACGAGGCCGTGGTCGGATCGATGCCGGCGCGCAAGTGGTTTGGAAAAGACTTGACGATGAATTCCGCGCGCCGGGGCCAGCCTGCTTTCCTTTCCACCACGACCTCGTCCATTTCCACGATGCGGGCCGGCGGGAAGGCGCCCGGGAACGACGAGGTCGCGCGCGCGGCGAAGGCGAGAGCCGGCGCATTGTCGAGGCCGAAGTCGCTCTCGACCTCGCCGTTCGAGTGCCGCCGGTAGGCAAAGTGCAGTATGTGGTGGTGGTCGCGCTCATGGATGAGCGGCGGATCGTGAATCTGCACGAGCTGCTGATAACCGTAGTAGTCGGTCACCGCGACGAACAGGTCGAGCGATTGGCCGGAGGGGAGCAGCGAGGCGCGGGGGTTCTTCGCCGCGCCCATGGATGTCACCGCGTCGTACATCAGGCCGGCCATCACGCGCCCGTCGAGCGGTGGCTTGAACCAGCGCGAGCGTACGAACAAGGAAAGCTTCCGGCGCACCTCCAGGTCCGTGATCGCGCGAAAACTGCCGGTCCTGGCGACCGCCCAGAGGAACGGCTTGAGGAACCACTTGCTCCAGGTCCCGGCGCGCGCGTCGGGCGCAAGCAGGATCGCAACATCGGCATTCTCGAGCCAGAGGTCGCGCAATGCATCCATCGGCAGATCGTGGCTCACGGCGCGCGCGAGCATGGTACCGTTGATGCCGCCCGCGGAAGCGCCGGCGATGATATCGACGATCACGCGCAACTCGACGGTGCGGCCGATCTCGCGCAGCAACTCGAAATAGACGTCCTCGGTGTCGTGTTCGGGATCGTTGCGATCGACGCGGTCGAAGAACGATGCCTTCGCCCGCCGGGAGCGGTCCGCGACCGCATGCAGCGCGCTCGAGGCGCGCACCAGCTTGAGGATTTCCTTGGTGATGCCGTGCATGTAGATGGCGAGCGAAATACCGCCGAAGCAAACGAGCGCTATGCGAAGTTCCTTCTCGCGCACGACCTAACACCCTCGGCGCGGGTGATTCGCCCGCTCGCTCGAACCATGCAGGGAGAAAGCAGCAACCAAAAGCATTTCGTGCCGCTCACTCCATCATGGTTGCGGTATCGATCCACGCCGGCTGGAAGCCGTCATCCGTGAGGACCTTGAAGACGTGCTCTCCATGCGCCCGATCGCGCGTTTCCACCGTGACGTCGAGCTTGGCGCCCTTGGCCGGCACGTCGAGGAAGAGCCGGCGGTGCTCCACGCCGAGAATGTTGGCGCCGAGTTGGCCGAGCCGGGTGGCGATCTGCCCGAGCACTCCCGGCTGGTCGGGAATGGTCAACCGGAAGGAGACGATGCGGCTTTCACGTTCGAGCTCGCGCACCATCACGGAGGCGAGAATGCGCGCGTCGATATTGCCGCCGCACAGGATCAGCCCGATCTTGCGGTGGCGGAATTTTTCCGGCTCGACCAGCATGGCGGCAAGCCCGGCGGCGCCCGCGCCTTCAGCCATGGTCTTCTGTAAGGTGAGATAGGCATTGACCGCGCGCTCGAGATGCGCCTCGTCGACCAAGATGATCTCGGACACGAGCTGGCGCACGATCGGCAGCGCCAATGCCCCCACATTCTTCACCGCGATGCCTTCGGCCAGCGTCGCGCCGCCGAACGGACGGTTTTCGCCGTGCAGGGCATTCCAGAACGATGGGTAGAGCGCAGCCTCCGCCCCGACGATCTCGATTGCGGGCTTGCGCGCGCGGGCGGCGATCGCGGTGCCGGCAATAAGCCCGCCGCCGCCGATGGGAACCACCAGTGCGTCGAGATCGGGCTCGTCCTCCAGCATCTCCAGGGCGATGGTGCCTTGGCCCGCGATCACCAATGGATCGTCGTAGGGATGGACGAAGGTCAGGCCGCGTTCGCGGCCAATGATTTCGGCGCGAAGCTGCGCCTCCGCTACCGTCTCGCCCTCGAGCACCACCTCGGCGCGGTGCGCCCGCGTCGCCTCCACCTTCACGAATGGCGTCGTCACCGGCATGACGATGGTGGCCGGAATTCCCAACCGCGCCGCGTGATAGGCCACCGCCTGCGCGTGGTTGCCCGCCGACATGGCGATGACGCCG
>JAFAHL010000210.1 GCA_019237215.1 Hyphomicrobiales bacterium
TGTGCGACATAGAGCTGCCAAATCCGGCGACAGATCTGGCCCGTTGCGGCGACTCCTCCATGTCGCTGCAAAGCCCTTCCATAAACTGTGGCCGCGGCGTAACCCGAGATAAAGATAAAGACCTCGGCAGCGTCGGAAAATGCGACCGAATGCAGCGTTACATACGACAAGACATTATTTGGAATGTGGTCGATGAAGATGAAGAGGAGCGACAGACCGCGAAAAAGGTCGAGTCTCAGATCGCGCCGGCTCTGCCGATTGAGATCGGCATCGGCGGCGCCCTGCCGAGAGCCGTGCTGGCTTCTATGCTCGGACAATTGCCTGGCCTTACGCATGGGATGCAACGCGCACCATTTCGCCGTGGGTGGCTGTCTTGGTCGATACCGCCCCTCGAAAAAACGACCCGTTATCGACGCGGCGCGCGCGCTGTTTGGCTCTGAGCCAAAAATGCCATCGCAGTCCGACGGGCTTCACCCAAGTCGGACCGTGGTTCGGCGTGCGCGAGAGCCCCGTCCTCGCCAAAGGTGAACCGGTACGTCTCGTAAGTTTGTCTGTTCACCACGAAAATGTTGGGATGCTCATGACACACGACTTCAAAGCTCATGGTCCCCCTCCCCCTGCACAGCGCAAAACGCGCACCGGAAGCGTGGCCGCCGGCTGGAAGTAATTTCTTAATCGATGTCTTTTGTGCAGCTTCCCACCCCCGGGCAGCGCCGCGACTACAGCAACGACAAGCGTCGCTTCCGGGGCTCAATAAAGGCGGAAATGAGAAGATTCTTTGCAAAGAATCAAACCGGCATACCCAGGCTTCCCGGCATGGAGATGCCGCTTCAGCCGGAGACCCGACAAGTTCCTTTGGCGGATCGCGCGCTCGCGCGGGCCATTTTCGCCGCCGGTCGCTGAGGCGCGTGATTCAGTCGGAAGGCTCCGTTTTCATGCCGCGACCGATCGCAAATTGACCGACCGGACCCTCGACGTGGAAGTCGATCCCCGTCATCTTCGCGAACAGATCAATATTGGAGATCCCGATCGCGCATCCGCCCAGCCCCAGATCGTTCGCCATCAGGTAGAATGTTTGCATCAGTGCACCGACATCCTTGAGAACGAGCGCATAGGCGATCGAGCTGTACTTCCATGAAACCCGCCCAAAGCGCGCCGCGATCGTAATCAGGATCTGAGGCGCAGCGGGCGCATCCATCGCGAATTGGGCTCCCCTCAACAGCGCGTCGAACTCATGCGGGCGGACGCTGACCGGTACTAGGGCGTGTCCCCCGGCGTCGTAATGATAGAATCCTCGTGCCAGCCCTTCGCATGTACCGACAGCCATATAGAGCTCGAGCTCGTAGCTGCCGCCCCCCGAGGGATACGGCCTCGGCGCGTACGCCACCACCGGGCCGCCGTCGTAGGCGCTGCTGCTGAATCTCGTCTGCACACGCGCGCTGCCGTCGAGAAACCGCGAAAGCTCGGCGAGCGTGATCGGCCGCTGATCATCGAAGCTGCGCGTCGAGTGACGCGCGCGCAAGAGCTTCGCCGCCGGCGAGATTGCCTCCGGCTGCGCGGCCGAGAACTTGCCCAGATGGATCCGCTTTCCGGGCCAGCGGGGCCGCACCGCCGGCAGCGGAGCAATGACCCCTGCATACGGATAAATTCCGCCCAGTGGGTTGGCGTGTCGCCCTTCCGTGCTGCGCGCATGGAATAGCAGATCGTGGAAATCCCAGAGAACGAGGTTGTCGTCGCCTTCCGCGGGCCGCAGCCCGCTGTCGCGAGCGCCGTCGACCTTGAATAGGATCTGGCAATCCACCAGCAGGGCGAGAAGCTCCAAGCCGGGAAAACCGTCCCGCCGGCGCAGCTGCTTGACTTGTTGCGGTGAGGACAGGGTCGCCAGGGCGGCCGCAGTCTTCGGACTGCAAATTCTGAACAGCGCGCCGGCGCGCGGTGATTCCAGGACCATCTCGTTGCCGCGCCGGCGCATGTACGCGAACCGCGACAGCACGAGAGCATCGGCGTTGGCGAGCGGCGGCGTTTGCGGCCAATAGTCGGGAAGTTGCGGTTCGATGACGACTTGATCCTCGCCGTGGGGGCGGCCGAGGGAGTACTCCAATAGCCCGTGCCGGGCCAACCGCCGGACCAACAGGTGAATCTCTTTTTCGGCGCTTCGACGTTGCGATGCAAACGAGCCGAGCGGCAAACCCCTGCGCAGCTCCTGCGCGCCAGCCACCGCACCTGCGCCGAACTGTCCAAAACCCACCGAATAGCCGCCGAGACAGGCGACGATGTTTCCATCCGCGCGCGCCTCGAGCGTGACGTGAGCGCTGAGCCGGGCGGATAAGGTTGCAGCCCGCCGCCCTCGCTTTATTCCGGGAGCGCGCAAGCCAAGTGCCCCTCAGGTCTGGGGGTGAAGCGGATTAAGCTCGCTTTCCGACAGCGCTCGGTCTTGCCATCCGAGCTTGACCGGCACATCGTAAAGCCGGCCAGGTGCGAAGCGGCGATAGAAATGCCGCAATCCCGGCACGATCACTCTAGCGACCGGAACCTCGATATCGGGGCGCGTCTGATCGAGGACGAGGAAATCGAGGCCCGCGCGCTTGGCCAGGTTCATGCAGGCGGTCACTTGCTCGCGCGTGTCGAGATTGCCAAATTTCGAGCCGAAGTCCGGTCGGACGACCGTAGCACCGCTCGGCGTTAAATAGGGATGGTCCTGCAGCCGAAACGCAGGCGTGGCGACACCATCGTCCGATTCTTGGCTCGACGGGTTCGGGTCCCGGCCGCCCATGAGGCCGATGGACAGAAATTGGTTGAGCTCGGTCATCGCGCGTAACGCCGCGATCCGCGCATCGAAATGCGAGCCAGAACCGAACTCGACAAATTCTTGCGAGTTTTCCATCCAGTGCGTTATGGTCACAAAGCTCGGAATCCCGAGATCGCTGGTGACGTCGAGCATCCAGAGGCGGCGTCCGGTTTCGGCAAGCTGGATTTTCAGATCACGGATGTAGGCTTCATCGAACTGGCCGAGATCCACTTCCGCCCGTTGCAATCGATTGTACCACCAGATCGCGTATGCATCCCGTTCCACCAATTCGAGGAACCCTTGGACGATTGCCTCCTCGAGCGTGTTGCCGGCCGCACAGCCGTTGGAATCCGCATGCACATAGTAGGCGGTAGGCGGGCCCCGGTAAAAAAAATATAACAAGCTGGTCGGAAGATATTTGAACCGTTCGTCGCGCAGCGACCAGACTGGCGACCATTCGATCTCGGCCGATCGATCGAAGGGGGCCGGGATCGGCATCGACGGGTCTGCGTCGATCGCCTGCGCCTGATCTTGCCGGTCCTGCGCGTCGCTGAACAGCAAGACATCGTTGGGTAGAATGGCATCGCCCGACGGGAAATCCGTGAACCGCCGGGTCACTCTGATCTCGTCGCCCTGAAAAATTCCCGAATAGCGCTCGATCGCCTCCATGAGCGCGCTGGCTTCACCCTGCTCGGCAGTACTGCCCTTGCCGAAGCTGCCGCCGCTCAGCCCCGCCTTGAGCTCATTGACCGTCCTGGCCGGCCCCGAAAAATTGTGCGTGGCAAGGTAGTTGGTGTTCATGGGCAAATCGGCTTCAATCCGCTCGAGCCGCGAGACCACGCCGGTAAGCGGGCTCACGTGTTTGCGGAAGCGCGCGACCGTGGCCCGCGACGAAACAGTCCGATAGCCCCCGCTCGTCATGACCAGCTTGCCGCCGGCGCCAAGTGTGACCGGCACCGGCGCACGGCGGGGGTCGCGCAACTTCTTGCGGCCGCAGGCCGCACATTGCGGACGGGGCGCTACGTAATGCTTCACAATGGTCGCGCCCAGCAGGTCGAGGCTGATGATGTGGTCGCGCACGTCCGTACGGAAGCCGGTAGCGATCGCTTTTGCGATCTCGACGGCCGCAAGCTGAATGCCACTCTGTCCGACCATATCGCGGGCAAGCGGCGAAGTGGCGATGCGGTGCGCCCCTCCGCGGTCAAGAAGCGCCTTGATCTCTCGGTTGCGTCTCATGCGTTCGGCAAGACAAGCCCAGCACGCGCTCTTGCCCGGGCTGAGCACTGGTCCCACCAAGGGGAAAATGCCGCACGGTTGGACGAGAATCCAAGGTGTGCGGTCCGACAAATGCTGCCTGTTCAATTCGGCCAGCTGTCCTTCGAGATAATCGCTCACCAGCGTGACCGTCAGGTCGGCTGAACGCTTCACGACGCGAACGCCCAGCCCCCTCAAGGCGGCGCCGAGCTCGGCTGCACCCTGCACGTCGATCGATTGAATGCGGACACGACATTTCTGGAGATTTTTTTCCGCGATCTCCGGCGAGAGGCCCAGGCTCGCCCAATAGGCGGCTACGGTATCCGCCGAAGCGCGCGGTTTCGCGATGATGAAGCGGCGATCGACCAGCCGCTTCAGGGCTTCGTGAATCTTGTCCGATGGAAAATTCCCTTCCAGCGCGCGCACGAGCTCGCGAAAACTCTTTCCACCCTCGCCTATCGCGGAAGCGAG
>JAFAHL010000549.1 GCA_019237215.1 Hyphomicrobiales bacterium
GGAAGATCGTTGACGAGTTCCGGCTGGTAGAGGCGCAGGCCCTCGAAATCGATCAAGTTCACGTCGGCGCGCAGCCCAGGCGTGAGTCGGCCGCGGTCCTGCAGGCCGAAGAAATCCGCCGTTTCGCTGGTCTGGCGCTTGACCAGCAGTTCGAGCGGCAGTCGCGGCCCACGCCGCCGATCGCGGCCCCAATGCAGGAGCATGTAGGTCGGCACTCCGGCATCGACGATCGAGGCGCAATGCGCGCCGCCGTCGCTCAAGCCAAGCAGCGTCGCCGAGTCGGTCAGCATCTCGCGTATCGGCTCGTGATCGCCGTAGACGTAGTTCACCACCGGGAAGAACAGGTAGCGGTTTTCAGCCTCGGTCAGGTAATCGTAGGCGACTTCGTCCGGCGTACGTCCCTCGCGGGCGGCGATCGCGGCGCAGCTGAGCTCATCGCTCGGCTCGTAATCCGGCGGGTCGCCCATCACGAAGAACTTGTCCCAACGCGTGGTGATGAGTTGACGGAACTGCGCCAGGCGGCTCACTTCTTCCGTCGAAGGTTTCTCGTTGAGGATCTTGCGCCGCAGCGCCGGGTCGCGCAGACGCCGGCGTTGCTCGGCGATGCTCAGGCCGTCGAGCTGGCGGTAGCTCGGGCGGACCGAGAACGGGTTGAGCGCGGTGCCGATGCCGAGCATGACTCCGATCGGCCGGCCGGCGATCTGCGCGGTCAAGTGCGCGCCCTCGGCGCGCGCGGCATGCACCGCAGCCAGCAATCGTCGCCAGCGTTCGGGATCCTCGTAGCGGTCCGTCAGCAGGAACCACACCGGACGGCTCGTCTCCTTGGCGAGCCGCGTCATCCAGGAGAGCTCCTCCGTTTCGTCGTCGAAATCGCTGTTCATGCCGAAGGCGCCCGCGCCGACGGCGCCCAGCGCCGAGCCGATGCCCAACAGCTCTTCGCTTGCGGCGTATCGCGACGGCACCATCTCTCCGACCGGCGTCTTGTGGGAATCCGTGCGCGAGGTGGTGAAGCCGAAGGCGCCCGCGCGCAATGCCTCGATCGTGAGGCGGCGCATTTCCGCGATGTCCTCGGCGGAAGCGGCCTCGAGCCGAATGGCGCGGTCGCCCATGACGTAGACGCGCAGCGGGTGATGCGCGATCTGGGCGGCGATATCGATCGCGTGCGGCCGCCGCTCGAGCGCATCGAGGAAGTCGGGGAAGCTCTCCCACTCCCAGGTCAATCCATCGTCGAGCACGACGCCCGGAATCTCCTCGACGCCTTCCATCAACTCCATCAGCGCGCCGCGATGCTGCGGGCGAACGGGAGCGAAGCCGACGCCGCAATTGCCGAACATCGTGGTGGTCACGCCGTGCCAGCACGAAGGACCGAGCAGCGGGTCCCACATCGCCTGCCCGTCGTAATGCGTGTGCACGTCGACCCAGCCGGGCGTCACCAACAGTCCCGTGGCGTCGATCTCGCGCCGAGCCGGCCCCTGCTTGCCGCCGACTTCGGCGATGCGCTCGCCCGCGATGGCCACGTCGCCGGTGAACGCCGCCCGGCCGGTACCATCGATAATGGTACCGCCGCGGATGACGATGTCGTGCATGGAGCCGCTCCTTAGC
This sequence comes from Hyphomicrobiales bacterium, assembly GCA_019237215.1. Taxonomy (GTDB): domain Bacteria; phylum Pseudomonadota; class Alphaproteobacteria; order Rhizobiales; family Xanthobacteraceae; genus VAZQ01. Next base: position 1,603 of record JAFAHL010000549.1, read on the forward strand.
CTTGCGAGCAAAGGATGATGCATTTTCCTTAAGACCGATGCAACGCGAGAGCTTTGGGTAAACCGGCGGCCCCGATGATTTCGATGCCGGGTGCCAAGGCTGCGTATTCTAGTAAACTCAAATCCTTGCAGGCACGAGGACGCACGCCATGTCCAAGACCCCGGACTATTTCGTTGGAAAGACGATCATCATCACCGGCGCGGCGAGCGGCATCGGCCGTGCCGCGGCGATGATCTTTGCCCGCGAGGGCGCAAACGTCGTGTGCGCGGACATCAACGCCGACGGTACGCAACAGACCGCCGAAACAGTAATCGCCCAAGGGGGCAAAGCGCTCGCGTTGCGAACCGACGTCACCTCGCGGAAAGATGTCGACGAAATGATACGGCGGGCGATCGACACCTTCGGCGATGTGCAATTTCAATTCAACTCGGCGGGCGCGGCGCTGCGCCGATCGAAGTTCCTCGACATCGACGACGCGCTCTTCGACGACACGTTTTCGCTCAACGTGAAGGGCACGTTCCATTGCATGCAAGCCATTCTGCCGCACATGCTCGAGAACGGGCACGGCGTGATCGTCAACATGGCGAGCATGGCGCACCGGCGCGGCGGGCCGGGATCGTCGGTGCATTATGCCGCGGCCAAGGGCGCCGTCGTGTCGATGACGCTCGGGGTCGCGCGCGAATTCGCCCAGGCGGGGATCCGCTGCCTCTCGATTTCACCCGGGCCGGTGCGCACGCCGTTCCAGAGCGCGGCGCAGACATCACCAGAACTGGTGCAGCGTTTTCTCGATGACGTGCCGATGAAGCGGTTCGGAGAGCCGGAGGAAATCGCCGAGCTGGTGCTGTTCATGTGCTCGGATGCGTGCGCCTTCATGACCGCGGACACGGTCTATGTGAACGGCGGCGGCGGTTGGCGTTGAGCTCAGTTCTAGCCTGCGTAGCCCGCATGAGCGAAAGCGAAATGCGGGAAATTGGCTCCAGGATTTCGCTGACGCTCATCCGGGCTACAATCAATGAATTTGGTGACTTACTCCGCGAGCCGCAGCACCGAATGCAGCAGCACGGCGGCGCCGGCCTTAAGGTGCGCGGGCTCGGTATATTCGCGCACATTGTGGCTCAGCCCGCCGACGCTCGGCACGAAGATCATGGTCGCCGGGCAGAGCCGCGCCATCATCTGCGCGTCGTGGCCGGCGCCGGACGGGAGCCGACGGCAGGAGAACGCAAGTTCGCGCGCCGTCGTTTCGATGAGCGATACCATCTCGTTCGGAAAGGAGACTGGCGCAAAACGCGCGAGGCTGCGGGTCGCGATCGCGACCTGCTCCTGCGCGGCGAGGCGGTCGAGAAAGGCGGCGAGTTGTCGCTCGGCATCCTGCAGCAGGTTTTCGTCGGTGTTGCGCAGATCGATCGTCAACACCGCCCGTTCCGCGACCACGTTGACGAGATTGGGGTAAAGCTCGATGCGGCCGACGGTCCCCTTCTGATGGCCGCCGATGGCTTGTGCGAGGCGGCGCAAGAAAACCGAGATCTCGCCGGCAGCGTAAGCTGCGTCGCGTCGCAGGTGCATCGGCGTCGTGCCGGCGTGCGCCGCCCGGCCCGTGATCGCGACCTCCGTCCACGACAGCCCGGTGATGCCCTCGACCGCGCCGATGACGACGCCTTCGCTCTCTAGGACAGGCCCTTGCTCGATGTGCAGTTCGACATACGCATGCGGCGTAAGAAGGCCGGGCCTCGCGCCGCCGACGTAGCCGATGCGCCGCAATTGCTCGCCCACCGTTGCGCCGTCGATGCCGCGAATCGCGTAGGCATCCTCGAGCGCAAGGCCGCCGACATAGACCAGGCTTCCCATGGCATAGGGTGGAAAGCGCGATCCCTCCTCATTGGTGAAGGCGACGAGCGCCAGCGGCCGGCGCGTGGCGCGGCCGGCGTCGTTGAGCGCCTCGCAAGCTTCAAGCCCCGCCAGCACACCGTAGAGACCGTCGTAGCGACCGCCGGTCCCGACGGTGTCGATGTGGGAGCCGAACATGACGGGCGCCACGTCCTCGCCGCCGCCGCGCACGCCGATGATGTTGCCGATGGCGTCGACCGTCACCGTGAGGCCGAGGTCGTGCATCCATCGCACGAGCAAATCGCGGCCAGCGCGGTCTTCGTCGCTGAGCGCGAGCCGGCAATTGCCCCCGCCCGGCAAGGCTCCGATGCGGTTGAATGCATCGAGCCGACGGAGCAGCCGGTT
>JAFAHL010000602.1 GCA_019237215.1 Hyphomicrobiales bacterium
TGGAGCGCGGTCAGGCGCCGCTCGTCGCGGGCTTCAAGCAGGCTCTGGACCAGATCCGCGGCGCGCGCGTAGTGAACCCGCAGCCGCCGGCGGGTGGCCTCCATCCCGAGCGCGATCGCAAGGTGCGTCTTCCCGGTGCCGATCGGACCCGCGAAAATCACTGCTTCGGCGCGGCCGATGAACTCGCAGCTCGCCAGCTCCATGAGCTTGGGCCGCGACACCCCTTTGAGCTGGGACCAATCGAGCTGATCGAGGGTCTTGAGGTCGGGAAAGCGCGCCTCGCGCAGCAGGCGGCGCGCGGTGCTCTGGTGCCGATTGGTGATCTCGGCCTCGAGCAATTCGCGCAACAGGTCCTCGTAGGCCCAGCCGCCATCACGCGCGCGCCGGCATAGTCCCGGATAGTCGCGTACCACCGCCGCCAGCTTGAGTTCGCGGCAGTACTCCTGGATGACCGCCTCCGCCGCCGCGTTACTCATGGGTGCCTCCGTCGCCGAGCAGCAGATGGTCATAATCGGAAGCACGCGCCGCTTCGACCACGTAGGCGGCGAGCGCATCGGGCACCGCGATGTTTTCCAGCGCAGGCTGGGAAACTGACCGCTCGGATGTGTCGACGCGGCCTTGGGCGACCGCCGCTTCCAGCGCCAGGCGCACGCGCTCCTCGCCGTGTTCACAGACCACGCCCAACAGCCGGGCCAGCACCCGCGCCGCTTCCAGTTCCCCATGCACTGCGCGCAGCAGCTCCCACAACCCTGTCCACGGCGGGCCCAACTCCGCCAGCAACTCCGGCGCGACCTGGCGTACCGCGTGCGGCTTGCGCGCCAGCTCGGGGAGATAATGACGATAGCGGACCTGGCGAGTTCCGGACCGCACCCGCGGCTGGGTCACGCTCTCGCCCATGCAGGTGATGCGGACGTCGTCGACCCCGAGGTACGCGGTCGCGTCAAGTCGCGCCCAGCGCGACGGCACCGAGTACCAGGCGCCTTCGAGCCGGACCATCGCGCGCGAGCTGATCTCGACCGGGACGGCCTTGCGCACCTCGAAAGCGGTCGCCGGCAGCGCCAGCAGCTGCGCACGTTCTTCCTCCCACAGTTCACTGGCGGGCTTTCCCGTCGCATCGCGCCGGGTGGCGAAGGCCGCGTCCAGATCCGCCAGCAACCGGCGCGAGATCGCCTCCAGGTTCTCGCCCTGGGGGATCGGGGTTAGATGCGCAAGCCGGATGGCCTTGCCGCGGGACTCAACGCCTCCTTTATCGTGTCCCTCTCCGATGCGGGTGAAGTCGGGTTCGAACAGATAGTGGCTGACCAGCGCCAGGAACCGCCCGGTCAGTTCGCGCCGGGCGCCCACGATCTTGCGCACCGCCGCCGTAAGATTGTCGTATTTATGTGCCCCTCGCGATTATGTTGCCTCAAGGGGTCGGAGGGCTGCGGGGCAGGAAGCTGAACGGGGGGAATGGGCACATAACGATCAGAGAGAACTGAGCCAATCGAGTAAAGTTTGGTCATCCCGCCATACGGCGTTTCGGCGGGATCCCGGAGCAGCTTCGAGCGGAGGCTGGCAGGCACGAAGTGCGGCCTCTTTGGCTTTGGCGCTGATCTCGGCGTATCGGTTGGTGGTGATGAGGTTGGCGTGCCCCAACCAGCCGCGAATGACGTTGACCTCGACGCCGGCCTCGAGCAGATGGACCGCAGTGGTATGACGAAACACGTGCGGGGAAATGCCGCGGCGATGTACGGACGGTTGCGCGGAACAGAGCCGCTGGGTTCGACGGCGCACGATCTTGTAGATCCCGAAACGAGTCAGCGGGTGTCCTGAGCGTGAGACAAAGACCGGAGCCGAAGCGTCGCTCGACTTCCGTGCGGCGATCAATGCACGGAGTTGCGCGGCAGTCTCCTCCCACAGAGGGCAACTTCTCCACTTGTCACCCTTGCCGTGGAGATGAACACGGGCGGGCGAATCGAGTTCCAGGTTGGCGACCTTGAGGTCCGCAACCTCCTGTACACGCGCACCGGTATTGTAAAGGAAGAGCAGCAAGGCGCGATCGCGGCTCGCGCTACTTTCGGTGGCCGGCAGCCCAGCAAACAGAGAGCTCAGTTCGTCACGATCCAGAAAACGGGTTTCGTTGAGCGGAGTTCTTTTGCTCGGAATCGCAGCGACCCGCTCCGCCACCGCCATCATCTCGGGAACCCGCGAGGCGGAGTACTCAAAGAAGCTGTGCAGGGCAGCCAGACGCTGATTGCGAGTGCGAACCTGATTACGACGCTCCGCTTCCAGGTAGCGCAGGAAGTTGACCACGCGCTCAAAAGTCAGATCGGCCAGCGTGAGGCGTGCGATCCTGCGTCCGGCGTCGCGTGCGGCAAAGACCAGGAACAGGCGGAGCGTGTCGCGATAGCTTTTGATCGAAAGCGCCCGCAGCCCTTTTTGGGTTTTAAGGTAGTCCTCGACGTAAGAGTAGATGATCTGGCCCAGCGAACTTGTGTTCATGTGAGCACCTCGCGCAGCTTCTCCCCCGCAAACCGCTCAAACCGCCGACTCGCCTGCGCGAGAAGTTCCGGAGTGATGGTCAGATAAACCGCGGTCGAGGCCGGATCCGCGTGGCCGAGAAAGGTCGAGAGGTGGAGAAGTCGGGTGGCGGGATCGAGGCCTTCCCGATACCAGCGCAGCAGCGTGCCGACCGCGAATGAATGACGCAAATCGTGAACCCGCGGCCTCGATACTCCCGGCGCAAGCCGCAGCTCCAACTGTGCGCACAACTGGTGAAGAGTCCGGCCCATCGCGCTCAGGCTGATGGCAGTGCGGCCGTCGAAAGAAAAGGTCAAAGCCTCGGAGCTGAGCGATCCATAACGTTGTCCGCGCCGGGCCAGATAATCGTCCAAAAGCTGCCCGATGCGCGGCCCGAACGGAACCAGGCGGCTCTTGGAGAACTTGGTGTCGCGGATGACAAGCAGCTGCCGGCCGAGGTCCACGTCACCGCCCCGTAAACGCGAAACTTCACCGGCCCGCAAGCCGAGACCGTACAGCAGGGCAAACATGGTCCGGTAAGTGTGGCCCCGCAGTGGTGCGTTGTTGCGATCGGGCAAGAGAGCGGCCGCCGCCAGCAGGCGCCGCGCCTGCTCGGCGTTGAACAGAAACGGAATCCGGTGAGAGGTTTCGCGTCGCGGGCGAGTCCGCACCGGCGAGCTTGGTAGGTCGCCCTGCGCGACCAGCCAATCGCACAGCCGCCGCACCGTGCAAAGCAGGTGGTTGTAGCTTCTCGGCCGGGTCCGGGGTCGCGATGCAAGAAAGGCTTCGATCAGCTCCGGGCCAATCTCGTCGATGGCCTTGACCCCTCGCTCGACCAAGAAACGATCGAGCAGGCAGAGCGCCTTTTCCTCGGTGCGAAAGCGGCAGCCAAGGGCGCGCTTGTGCGCCAGATAGCGCTCGATGCCTGCAGCCATGGGACTGCGGAATCCTTCCCAGCGCGGCTTCATACGATGTCCTCCCCATCGCCCAGAGCGACCCTGCGCAACGTCTCGACGGCGACCTTGCTGTAGATCTCTGTCGAGGCCGGGACCCGATGGCCGACGTAATCACCGATCACCTTGAGCGAGAAATCGGCATCAACCAGTCTCTGCACGCAAGTGTGGCGCAGCGTGTGAGAACCTGCTCGCGAGACCGGAATCCCGGCCTTGCGCAGGTAATGAGTGGCGCGATCGGAGATTGCGGAATAAGTGAGCGGCGCTAAGGGCGCCACCGTGCGAAAGAACACGTGGCGGTCGGTGGTTTGAGGTCTTCCATGCTGGAGATAGTCCACGATGGCGTCGCCCACGATCGTGGAAAGTGGAAAAGCAGTGTCGTGATCGGCCTTGCGTTCCGGTACATGCAGGCGTTCACGCTTCCAGTCGATGTGATCGAGGGTAAGCGCGGCCACCTCGCGAGCGCGCAGGCCGTAGGTGACGAGCAGGAGCAACATCGCATAGTCGCGCTTGCCCCCAGGCATGCGCCGCTCGACCACCGCGAGCATCCTTCGCACCTCCTCCCAAGTGACCGAACGGGGAATCTTCGCGAGCCGGTAGACATGCGGAGCATCGACCGCGCCGCTTATGTCCTTGGGCAGCAACAGTTCGCGGTGCAAATAGCGAAGAAAGACGCGCAGTACGCCGCACAGATCGCGAACTCCGGTCTTGCCAAACCGCGGACTGCTGTCAGCAACGAAAGCCGCCAAAACCGGCGGCGTCAAATCGCTCAGATCATGGAGGTCGATCTTGTTTAGATAGTTTTCGAACCCGCGCAGGTGATGACTGTAATGCAGCAGCGTGTCTGGACGTAGACCGCGCTCTTCGCGCAGATAGTCGAAAAAGCCGGGGGCCGAATCAGCGAACGGTAGCTGCACAGCGGGCCTGCGGACGTGGCCGACGAACCCCGGAACGATAAGACGCAGGAAGTGTTCGATTGGCCCGCGAATCTCCTTCACGACGCCGGGGCGAGGCTTTGCACCGCGTGCACCACAACCGCGCCTTTTGGCCCGCTCGGAAATGAAGTCCTCAGCAGAAGCGCTCAGTTCCGGCCAGGCATTCGCTCCTCGAGCATGAGCGAACTCGCCAAACTCGATTAGTAACGGAACCCGGTAATGGATCGTGCGGTCTGCGTAACCTCTTTCCGCAAGGTGTTCGACGTACCGCTCGACTGCCTCACCGATCCAACTCGCCCGGATCCGATCGACCGTGTGGGGAAAGACAAAGTAACGCTCCAACATGACAATCTCCTCTCTGCGCCGGTTGCGCAGGAAGGCATTGTCGAGCGTCGCCGGAAATTATGTGCCCGTTCCCGACCCTGGTTATCCACAAAAATCGTGGCTTTGTTCACAACGCGCAACATAATCGCGAGGGGCACATAAATACGATTATGTGGCGCGCCACATAATAGTATACGCAGCGCCGACCCACACCCTCCAGGTAGGCAAACGCCCGCACGTGGCCGTCCAGGAACGCGAGCTGGTCGCACCGTTCGTACAGCCACGCGAACTCGCGCCCCGAGTACATCAGCCGCAACAGGAACTTCCACGCCTTGCGCCGCTCACCCCCGACCTCCACCACCACCTCGAAAAAATCGACCTGCGCTTCGCCGGGATGATGCACCAGCGGCACATAGACTTCCGCCCGCTGCCGGCGCCGCTCGCGCAGGTACTCGTGAATCATGGTCAGGCCGACCTGGTAACCGTCTTCCCGCAACGCCCGATGCAGCCGCACCCCGGTCAGCCGCTGCTTGGGCGTCGTGCGTGGCTCCCATTGCGCCAGCAGTTCCTCCAGGTGCGGCCGCACCCGCTCCCATACCGGCCGGGCTCGTGGCTTGTAACGCCGCGCTATGGGCTCCGAGTGTTCCAGGTACTTCCGCACCGTGAGCCGGCTTAAACCCATCTCCCGCGCCACCCGCCGGATACTCTGGCCCTCGATCACAACCTTGTGTCGTATGACGTTTACTTGATCCATCCGCAGCATCCTCGTCCTCCGGCTCCGCCCGCCTCTGCGCGT
>JAFAHL010000710.1 GCA_019237215.1 Hyphomicrobiales bacterium
ACCAGGTCCGCCGCTCGGCCTCGTCGATCCAGTTCTCGATCAAGCTGGCGCTGGCCACGTCCTCGTGCTTGTCGCAAATCGCGTGGACCTCGCGCAAGCTCGCCGTCAACTGCTTGTTGTCGTCGCGCAGTTCGGCGAGCATATCCAACGGCGTGACGAAGTCGGCGTCGTTGTCCAGCACGCGTTGCAGGCGGCCGATATGGCCGATCGAGCGCAGCGTGGTGCCGCCGATCTTGCGGACCCGCTCGGCGATGTCGTCGGTGGCCGCGAAAATCTGCTCGGCCTGCTCGTCGAGCAGGAGATGGTAGTCGCGGAAGTGCGGGCCCGATACATGCCAATGGAAATTCTTGGTCTTCAGGTAAAGCGCAAACATATCGGCGAGCAGAATATTGAGCGCGCCGGAGATCTCCGGCACGGCGTTGGCGCGCAGGTCGGTCGGCGTATCGAGCGGAGCGAGCCGCAGCGCGGCGGCATCCTTTGCTTTCGTCATTTCTACCTCCTTCTGACGCGATGATGGGGCGTCGAGCGCGCCGCTATCGTGAGCAAAGCGAAATCATGCCGGGATGGAAAGAAATCCGATCGATTGCGGATGCCGCCCAGCCTCGGCAACCTTTATATGCGCTCGGGCGCGACGAGCGGCTTGATGGTCCTTGCTCCATCTTGTTCCGCCTTGCTCGGCTCGCGCTCGCCCATAGCCCGCGCGCGATCCGCTTCCCGGGCCGCGCGCAGATCGGACCGGCTGCGAAGCTTTACCGGCCAGACCGGCAGGACTCCCGCATTCATCGTCGCTTCAGGCACCGCTGTACCACTGCCAAAGGGGATAGCCTCGCCAGTGACAGAATTCGGTTCGTCCCGACTGACAGAGCTCTTGATCCGTCTTGAAGACAAAGTCGGTTTGATTGGAAGCCGGCGCGGTGTTGCGCGCAAAGGTCGGGGTCGCAATCAGCGTGACCAGCGCGAGAGCAGTGATGAGCGCTTTCATGATGCCTCTCCATGATTACGGACGATCGTCCATCGATTCCCGCAACACCGGAGCCGACGGCGGGTATCTGCTGGACTTATGTGATCGTCTGCCGTTTTCGCTTGCGCGGAATTGCTGCAAAATGGCCTGCATCGATCGCCCTACCGCACGTCACTGGATCCTCATCGGCAGGCGTTGCAGGCGCAATTCCCCGACCGCACCGCCGTAGCTCGGAACGAAATCGGGATCGGCAAGCCTCGCGCGTGGAAAGCGCGCGAGCATGCGGCGTATGGCAATCGTGATCGCGGTGCGACCGAGAATGTTGCCGATGCAGTGATGCGGTCCGGCGCCGAAGGCCATGATCCGCTTCGGATGGCGATGGATATCGAAGCGCAGCGGGTCCGAAAATACCTGCGGGTCGTAGTTCGCCGCCTGCGGCGAGGGCCGCACCACCATGCCCTTGAGGATTTTGGTCCCGCCGACCTCTGTGTCGCGCGTGGCCATGCGCGGAAACGTGAAATACCCATTGCTGGCGATGCGCAGGCACTCCTCGACCGCCTCGGGAATGAGGCTTGGGTCGCGAATGAGTTCCGCGAGCTGCTCGGGGTGAGAGTAGAGCGCGTAAAGCGCCCCGCCGGCGGCGCGGCTGGTCGCGGACAGCGCTGCGCCGCAGATCGTGAAGATCTGGTCGAACAGCTCGCGGTCCGTCAGTTTATCGCCCTGGTCGCGCGCGGTGATGAGATCGTTGATGAAGTCCGGCCGCGGATGGGCGCGCCGCTGCGCGATGATTTCGCGCGCCAATTGCGCCGCGCGCTCGAACGCCTGCACGCATTCCGGCGCAAACGGCTCTCCCGGCTTGGTATAGGTCGTCAACGGCAGCACTTCATGAAAGGCGAGGAAGATCTCCTTCTGCGATTCGTTGAGATTCGCCATCGCGGTGAGCAGCGCGCCGACCACCAGCTGCGCTCCATAATCCTGCATGCCGTCGAATTCATTGCCGCCGGCCTCGATCTTGTCGAGCATGCCGTCGATGATTTCGACGATACGCGTCTCGAGGCGGCTCAGGCTGCGTGCGGAGAAGGCCGGCATGAGCAATCTGCGTATCCTCGCGTGCCGTTCGCCGTCCATCTGGGTGATGAACTGCACGCCCATGAACTTGTCGAACTGCTCGAAGCCATGACCTCTCGGCAGCTCCGACGAGAACCGCTCGGTATCGGAAAAAATTTCGTGCACGTCCGCGTAGCGACCGCAGATGACCTGCGCGGGGCCGCAGGAAAGGACGTAGAACGGCGGCCGCTTGGCCCATTCGGCGAGAATGCCGCGCGCGTTCTGCTTGAACTCGCTGCTGCCGAGGTCGATATCAACGACTTTGCTTCTGTCGAGGTCACTCAGCGCCGACATGATGCCTCCGGGGGCGAAACTCCTGGAGCGGGGATCACCCGCGGCGACGGGCAGCCCAGCAAAACATCAGCGTGATTTGGGTGCGACATCCTTGCGCTCCCCGTCTGTTTGCGCCCGCAGGGGAGGGGGCATCTTAGCTTGTTGCCGCGTTCTCAACCCAGAAGGTTCATCTCAAATCCGGTCCGCCGAACGACCGCATCACGCGACTCCTGCAGGAGTTGGCGCACGCGTTGCGCATCGACGCCCACGAGGCGGCCGCGCCACTTGCGAACTTTGCCGGCGATAAAGACGGTCTCGACGTGGCTGGGATTCATGAGATTCACGACCGCTCCCGGTGCATTGTTGAGCGGCCAGACGTCGAGTCGATCGGCGCGCAGGATGACGATGTCGGCGTCCTTGCCCGGGCTCAGCGTGCCGACCTTGCCGTCGAGGTTGGCACAACGCGCACCCTCGACGGTGGCGAACTCGAGCACCTCCCGACACGTCAACAGCGGCGGCAGGTTCTGCTCGCCGTTGCGCCCGCGTTGCTGGACGAAATAGCGCTGCGCGATGGCGGTCGATCGCATGAGCGTAAAGAAATCCGACGACAGCGTCACGGCGTGATCGGAGCTGAGGCTGGGCCGCACGCCGTTGTCGAGCGCCTCCTGGATCGCCGGGGTTCCGTGCCCCATGGTCATCTCGATCGCAGGCGAGAGCGACACGTGGCCGCCGCTGTCCTTGATCAAACGCCAGGTGTCGGCCGGGAAATGCAGACAATGAATGTACTCGTCGCCTGGTCGCAGCAGCCCGGCGCGAGCGAGTTGCAGCAACTTCTCGCCGTCATTGCGCTGGGGCAGCACGTTGCGCACGTGCACGACGATGGGCACGCCG
>JAFAHL010000118.1 GCA_019237215.1 Hyphomicrobiales bacterium
GGCGAGCTCGGCTCGACCGTGATGGAGACGGCGATCAAGCACGGCATTCCCGGCATCGAGGCGGAATGCGGCGGCGCCTGCGCCTGCGCCACCTGTCACGTGCATGTCGATCAAGCATGGCGCGAGACGGTGGGCGAGCCCTCGCCGATGGAGGAGGACATGCTCGACTTCGGCTACGACGTGCAGCCGGACTCGCGCTTGTCCTGCCAGATCAAGGTGACGGCGGAGCTCGACGGCCTGGTGGTGCGCACGCCCGAGCGTCAGGCCTAGTCACAAGCTTGCTGTGCCCCCATTGATTGCGCACTTCGCAATCGGGACACTAGCGGTCGCTTAGCGTCGCCGCTACACATTCCCGCGACATCACCCATATCAATGCAGCCGCCATCGAGCCGTCGCGAGAACATATGAGCGAACCGATCAAGACCGACGTGCTGATCATCGGCGCCGGACCGTGCGGGCTGTTCGCGGTGTTCGAGCTTGGTCTGCTCGACATGAAGGCGCACGTGATCGACATCCTCGACAAGATCGGCGGTCAGTGCGCGGAGCTCTACCCGGAGAAGCCGATCTACGACATTCCGGGCCTGCCCTACGTCACCGGGCAAGGTCTATGCGACGCCCTGCTGGCGCAGATCAAACCGTTCGGGGCGACGTTTCATCTCCAAGAGATGGTGCAGACGATCGAGAAGGTCGGCGATCCGCTGTTTCGCGTGACGACCGATCGCGGCCGCCTGTTCGAAGTCAAGGTCGTCGTGATCGCGGCCGGAGGCGGCTCGTTCCAGCCCAAGCGGCCGCCGATCCCGGGCATCGAGGCCTACGAAGGCGCCTCGGTCTTCTATGCCGTCCGGCAGATGGAAGCGCTGCGCGACAAACGCGTCGTGATCGCGGGCGGCGGCGATTCGGCGCTCGATTGGACGCTCAATCTGGCGCCGATCGCGAGCCACCTCACGCTCATCCACCGGCGCAGCGAGTTCCGCGCCGCGCCCGACAGCGTCAACAAGATGATGACGCTCGTCGGCGAGGGCAAAATCGATATGGTGTTGGGTCAGATCTCGGCGCTCGCAGGGGAGGGCGGGCGGATCGCCAAGGCGATCGTGAAGCGCAACGACGGCTCGAATTTCGAAATCGCCTGCGACGCGCTGCTGCCGTTCTTCGGATTGACCATGAAGCTCGGTCCGGTCGCCGATTGGGGCATGGAGATGAAGGACGGCGAGTATATCGTGGTCGACACCGCGGCATTCGAATCAAGCGTGCCCGGGATTTTTGCGATCGGCGACATCAACTGGTATCCGGGCAAGCTCAAGCTCATCTTGTCGGGCTTCCACGAAGGCGCGCTGATGGCGCAAAAGGCGTACCACTACGTCTATCCGGGCAAGCGGCTGGTTTTTCAGTACACCACCTCCTCCACCAGCCTGCAGAAGAAGCTCGGCGTCGCGTGAGGCGCGCTCCGAGATTGGTGCTCGGGCGCAGTCTAGCGCCCCGACGTCGGCAGCCGCGGAGCAAGCGGATTTGGCAGCGCCGGCAACGGCTCGCTGCGTACCAGCGTGTCCGGCGCGCTCACGCCCAGCGCCGCCCGCGCGACCGGCAGCGCCGCGTCCGCCATGGCGGCGTGACCTTCGGCGGTGGGATGAACGGCGCCGCCGTAGACCGCCGCGAACACGCCCCAGATCGCATCGTGCAGGTCGCTCGGCTGCAGCACGGCGGGCAGTCCTTCCGGATAGGTCATGGCGGTGAAGTAGCTGTCGTTGGCCGTGCGAATCCAACGCGCGCGCGGCGCGTAAGGGCGAAACTCGCTCGCCCCATAGCCGCAAGTCATCGGATCGGTCGCGCCCTTCGTCAGGCTGCTCTCGAAGGTCTCGCCCTTGCCCGAAAAGCATTCGCGATCGAAAGCGGGATCGTCGTCGGCGCGCGCGCATGCGCCATGCGAGGCAAAAGCCGCCTGGTGCGCGTCGACAAAGGTCATGCGCTCGCTCGCGGGATCGCGGCAGCCCTCCTCGCAGCGCGCCAGCGCCCTGATCCCGGGCAGAAACTTTTGCGACACGAAGTTCACCGCTTGCCGCAACCGCTCGCCGTCGACGGCGAAGGCCGGGTGCACGTCGAAGCCATCGCGTCCGCCCGGGCAGGGCGTGTTGGGGCCGGCAAGCGCGGGATTGCCGTAGCTCACGTAGACGACGCGCGACAGATTTCCACCGACCAGCGGCTTGAGCGCGGCGCGCGCCTTGGCGAAATTGCCGGGCAACTCGCGATCGAGCACCTTTTGCGCATCCTCGACCGAGGCGATGATGCCGCCGCGAGAGAGCAGGCTGCGTTCGGTCCCCGGCTCGATCATGACATTGGCGATGAGCCCGGAGAAAAAGATGTCGTTGGCGCCGATGGTGAGCAGCACCAGATCGAGGCTGCGGTCGGCCTGCTGGCGGCGGGCCGCCGCCAGCAGCTCCGTCAACTCGGCGATCTGGGCGCGCACCGTCCCCGAACAGGCGGCGCCGGTGCCCGGGCTCGGGCACTCGCGCGCCCGCTGGTTGTTGAGGAATCCGGCATTGATGGTTGCGCCCGAGCAGCCGAGCGGAATGAACGTGACGGCAAGATGCGCATTCTCGATGGCGAGCGCGAGCGCGGTGCGCATCTGATAGCTGTAGAGCGAGCGGTGGCAGGGACCGCTGAGCCAGCGCGCGCTTTGCAGCGCCCAGTCGGCGGCCCGCGTGTCCTCGTTCGCCATCGTGGCGCAGGATTTGTTGCCGCTGAAGCCGGCGCGTCCGGGCCGGTAATATTCGCCGCCGCCGAAGCGCTTGAAGCAAAAGCCCTGGTCTGACAGCCGCACCGCCCGGTCGGGATTGCCTTCGCCCGCCGCGATCGAGTCTCCCATGCCGGCAATGAGCGCATCGCGTACCACGATCTCGCTGACCAGCCGCAGCGCCGTGCCGTCCGGCAAAATGATGTCGACGCTGGCGATGGTCGGCCGGTTGCTGACGAGACGAGCCTTCACCTCTTCGTCGCAACGGCCGCTCACTTGCCGCGGGTGGCCGTCGCCGTCGTCGAAGCTCCAGGCGCAACCTTCATTCGCCGGCACGGTTCCGCCGAGCGTGACGCCCACGCGATGATCGCGCGGGGCAAGATAGCTCTCGCGTTCGCCGTCGCGATCGCAGAACTCCAGGAGCATGCCCGCGCGGTCGACGCACAGCCGTTCGATCATGTCGCGTGCCCAGCCGCGGCCATCGGTCTCGCTGGCCAGGCGCCGCTCGGCCGCGAGCACGCCGTCGCTGCGCATCGCGGCAACGTGACGCTGGAAGTCGGCCTCGTCGCGGAACAGGCGGAATCGGCTTTTGACCTCCCACTCGATGTGCGGTGCGGCGCCGGCCGCGGGCTGCGCGTGGACCGCTTGTCCGCCCCAGGTCGAGAACACAAGGAGGAAGCCGACGACAAAGAGAGAGCGCATGGCATCTGCCGCGATCGACTGCGGCGCATGATTAGCATGGCGGATGCGGCGGAAATGTGAGGTCGCCGCGGTCCCGGACGCCGCAGCTAAGTTGCTATCGTTGCAACGGTTTCGATCACCGCCACGATGTGGAAAGCGCGCGCCCGAGGGCGACCAAGTCCTTTACCTGGGCAAGTCCTTCACCGGGGCAGGTCTCGGCGTAGTTCGTCGATGCCGCATTCGGGCAAATTGGTCAGTACCAGTGGCGTTGTACGCGTTTCATCATGCCCGGGCATAGCGCGTCGGAAGACGCGCGTGAACGCGCTTATGACCCGGGCATCCATCGAAAAGATGCACTTCGACCGAAGAGGATGGATTGCAACGGAACTCGGCTTGCCGAGTTCCGCACTAATTAAGCGCCGCAAGTCGGGTAAACCCGACTTGCGGTGTCAAGCCCGGCAATGACGATGGACAGGTGGGGCGGTGCCCACCGCCCGCGGCCACCGAACTTCTCGACCGCGCAAACTTTCCATGCGCACAATTTTTTTGTAATTGTTCGGCAACGAACAAGCCGGGAGGATGCCTATGACTCGACTACGCGTCAGATTTGGCTGCGCCATCGCGCTGCTGCTCGGCGTCTCAACCGCGAGTGCGCAAGGCACCGTCAAGATCGGGCTGATCAACGTTCTGTCCGGCCAGTTCGCCGACGCCGGCATCCAGCTCGACAACGGCGTCAAGACCTATATGAAGCAGCACGGCGACACCGTCGCCGGCAAGAAGATCGAGATCATCCGCAGAGACGTCGGCGGCCCGGCGCCCGACGTGGCGAAACGGTTCGCGCAGGAACTGGTCGTGCGCGACGGCGTCGATATCCTGGCAGGCTTCCTGCTCACGCCGAACGCGCTCGCCGCCGCCGACGTCTCGGCGCAGGCGAAGAAGTTCATGGTGGTCATGAACGCCGCCACCTCGGTCATCATCACGAAGTCGCCGTACATGATCCGCACGTCGGTGACCCTGCCGCAGGTGATGGAGACGTTCGGAACCTGGGCGGCCAAGAGCGGGCTCAAGAAATGCTACACGATGGTGACCGATTACGGTCCGGGGCACGATTCCGAGGCCGCCTTTCAGCGCGCGTTCCAGGAGGCGGGCGGCGAGATCGTCGGCTCGGTGCGTTTCCCGGTCGCAAACCCGGATTTCTCGGCCTTCGTTCAGCGCGCCAAGGACATGAACCCGCAGTGCATCTACATCTTCATCCCCGGCGGTGCGCAACCGGCCGCGCTGGGCAAGGCTTTTGCCGAGCGCGGCATCGATTTCACCAAGACCATGGTTTTGGGGTCGGGCGAGACCACGGCCGAACAGGCGCTCAAAGCGATGGGCGACGCCGGCCTCGGCATGATCTCGGCCTGGCATTACGACTACAAGAGCGACGCCCCGCTCAACGTCGAGTTCGTCAAGGTGTTCAACGAAATGCACGGGCGCAACCCCGACTTCTTCTCGATCGGCGGCTATGACGGCATGCATGCTATCTACGAGGCGCTGAAGAAGACGGGCGGCAACACCGACGGCGATGGCTTGATCGCGGCGGCCAAGGGGTTGAAGTGGCAGAGCCCGCGCGGACCGATGTCGATCGACCCCGATACCCGCGACGTGGTGCAGACGATCTACATCAGGCGGGTGCAGAAGGTCGGCGGCGAGCTCGTCAACGTCCCGTTCGACAAGATCGAGAACGTCAAGGACCCGACGCGCGCGCGCGGCGGCTAGCCTGCTTTCGTGTGACGTGGAAGCAGAGCGACAAACTCGGTCTGCTCCATCCCCCCTTGTGGGGGAGGGCGGGGGAGGGGGGGTAGCGCGTGGTGGCAGCACCAGTGCCTCACTCTCACGACCCCCACCCCCAACCCCTCCCCACAAGGGGGAGGGGAGCGCACTGAATGTGCGGCCTGTTGTGCATCAAACACAACAAACGTGCTCCAGTCACGTGGTAGGTCTTGGATGCCACAGGGGAGGACAACGATGCGAAAGGCTCTGGCTGGATTTGCCACGATTGCCGCAGCCGTTCTCGCCGTCACGTCCGCACACGCCCAGCAAGCGATCAAGGTCGGCGTGATCCTGGCCTATTCCGGACAGTTCGCCGATCCGTCGGCGCAGATGGACAACGGCATCAAGCTCTATATGAAGCATCACGGCGACACGGTTGCCGGCAAGAAGATCGAGCTCATCCGCAGGGACACCGGCGGGATTGCGCCCGACATCGCCAAGCGGCTGGCGCAGGAGCTGATCGTACGCGACAACGTCGACATGCTGGTCGGCTTTGCGCTGACGCCCAATGCGCTCGCGGCCGGCGACGTGTCGGCGCAGGCGAAGAAATTCATGGTCAACATGAACGCGGCGACCGCGATCATCACGACGAAATCGCCCTACATGGTGCGCACGTCGTTCACCGTGCCGCAGTTGAACCAGACGCTCGGGAGCTGGGCCTACAAGAGCGGCATCCGCAAAGCCTATACGATGGTGTCCGACTTCGGCCCCGGGCATGACGGCGAAGCCGCGTTCCACAAGGGATTCAAGGATGCCGGCGGCGAGATCGTCGGCGCGGCCCGCTATCCGGTGGCGAATCAGGATTTCTCCGCCTTCGTCCAGCGCGCCAAGGACGCCAACGCCGACGCCATCTACATTTGGACCCCCGGCGGCCCGCAGCCGGCGGCCATCGGCAAAGCGCTCGCCGAGCGCGGCGTCGACCCCAAGAAGACGAAGGTTCTCGGACAAGGTGAGCTGACGTCGGAAGACGCGCTCAAAAATATGGGTGATGCCGGCCTCGGCATCATCACCGCCTTCCATTACGACTACAACCATCAGTCCGCGATGAACGCGGCCTTCGTGAACGGCTACAGGGATGCTTTCGGACGTAATCCGGACATGTTCTCCGTTGGCGCGTTCGACGGCATGCACGTCGTCTACGAGGCGCTCAAAAGACCGGCGGCAAGACCGACGGCGAAAGTCTCGTCGACGCCGCCAAGGGAATGACCTGGGAGAGCCCGCGCGGCCCGATGACGATCGATCCGCAGACGCGCGACGTCATCCAGACCGTCTATATCCGGCGCGTGGAGAAGGTCGGCGGACAAATCGTCAACGTCGAGTTCGACAAGATCGACAACGTCAAGGATCCGTTCAAGGCCG
>JAFAHL010000794.1 GCA_019237215.1 Hyphomicrobiales bacterium
TCCTACAACATCGACCGCGGCTATCGGGCCTTGGTGTCGGACGAGGCGCGGCTGACGCAATTGCGCGCGCGGTTCGCGAGTTATATCGGGCGGCGGTAAGGGCAAACCGTGCCCCGCATCTCGCTTCCATTCACACCAGCTAAGCGCCGCGGAAGCACGAATAGCCCCACGGCGTGCATTTGAACGGCAGGTGATAGTGCTGCGCGGGGTCGCAAATTCCGAAGTCGAAGCGCACGACATCGAGGAACGGCACCGCCGGCAAGGGAACACCCTGCGCGCGATAAAAGCCGGCGACATGCAAAACCGCGACGTAGCCGCCGGCCGCGAACGTCTGCGACAACTGCGGCTCGTTCACGAGGCCGTTCGGGCCGACACGGCCCTTGGCGATGAGCTTAAGCTGTCCGCCGGCATCGATCGCATGCAGCTCGACCTCCATCCCCGTCGCGACGACGCCGCGCGCAACATCGACGACATGGATCGACACGCCCGGCATGGCCCACGCTCCTTACCGCATCTGCCGCGTGAGGCCGGCGAGGCGCTCGGCGAGCAGCATCAGGATCAAGGTGAACATCACGATCAGGCCGGAGACCGCGGCCGTGCGCACATCGAGGTTGGTCTCGATTTGCTGCCACAGATGGATCGGCAGCATTTCGCTGCGCTCGTCGGCGAGAAACAGCGAGACCGGCACGTTGTCGAACGAGGCCATGAAGGCGAGGAACGCGCCGGCGCCGAGACCGGGCGCAATCAACGGCAGTGTCACGCGGCGGAACGTCCTCCAACCGCCGGCGCCGAGGCTTTGCGACGCATCGAGCAGCGCGGGATCGAGCTGCGACAGCGCGGCGATGGTGGTGCGCAGCACGAACGGCACGCAAACCACGGTATGACCGAGGACGAGAAATGGAATGCTCGGCGCAAAACCGAGTCTGTGGATGAAGATGAGGGCGGCGAAGCCGAAGGCGAGCGCCGGCAGCAGCAGCGGCGACATGAACAGAACATCGCAGGCGCGCGCGAGCGTAGAGCGGCTGCGCGCGATGCCGAGCGCCGCGGCGGTGCCGAGCACCACCGAGAGCGCGGTGGTCCAGAACGCCACCACCAGGCTGTTCCACGCGGCGGCCTGCATCTGATCGGCGTCGAGCAACGCGACGTACCAGCGCAGCGACAGGCCGTCGGGCGGGAATTTCAGCGACTGCGACGCGGTGAACGACGTCAGCAGCATGATCACCGTCGGCCCCACGAGAAACACGATCGCGATCGCGGCGAGCGCGCCGAACACGAGGCGGAGCGACAACGCCTCCCAGTCGGTCGCGTGTCTAGGCGCTCCCATAGCTCTCGCTCCTGCGTCCGAGCAGGCTCAGAAGTGCGACCGCGGCGAGCACCGCGACCATGAAGATGACCGAGATCGCCGCCGCGAACGGCCAGTTGTTGGCGCCGATCGCCTGCTGATAGATGTGCAAGGGCATGTAGATCAGCCGTGCCCCGCCGATCAGCGTTTGGGTCACGAACGCGGTGACGCAGGCCGAATAGGTCAAGATGCAGCCGGCGATCACGCCCGGCAGCGACAACGGCACCGTCACCCGCCAGAGCGTGCGCCATTCGCCGGCCCCGAGCACCCGCGATGCGTCCGCCAGATTCGGGTCGATCTTCGACAGCACGGTGAGGATGGGCAACACCATCAGCGGCATCTGCACCTGCGCCAGCACCATGACCACGCCCGGTTCGGTGTAGAGCAGGCGCAGCGGCTCGTCCGTGAGGTGGAGCGCGAGCGCCGCCTGGTTGAGCACGCCCTGGCGGCCGAGGATCACGATCCATGCGAACGTGCGCACCACGACGCTGGTGAGAATGGGCAGGATGACGAGGAAGACGAGCACGCTCTGCCAGCGCGCGCTGGCGCGCGCGCAAATCCACGCGATCGGATAGCCGAACACGAGACAGACCAGCGTCGCCTTCACGCCGAGAAAGAGCGTGTCCCACAGGATCGAGTAGTTGAAGCGATCGGTGAAGAACTTGACGTAGTTGGCGGCGGTCCATGTCGCCGTCGCGGTGTCGGCATTGAGCGACAGGGCGAGGAGCACGATGAGCGGCGCCACGAAGAACGCAACGAACAGCGCCGCCAGCGGCAGCAAGAGGGGCGTTGGCGAGGATGTCATCGCTGCGCGCCGAGCCACAATGGACGGGGACACGCGCGTGAGTTGTGCCGGTCCCTGTAAACAACAGGCCGGAAACAGGCAAGCTGGTCCGAGGGTCGCTTTTTACCCGCCGTGGTTGCGTTGCGCAGACCGACGCAGCATCGCGCGCTTGCGGACGATAACAAGCACGAGAGCGGCTTTCCGCCCTCATCAACCGGCGCAATTTTGGTGAGTACGCTTTTCTGGAAGATTCTCGTTACGCGAGTCAACGGGAAATTTGCAGCGCGAGCGAACTCATTCGGCTCGCGCGCTTGGGGAGCATGGCGCTGGCGCCACGTCGGCCCCTCTCGCCGTTTGCAGTTCGTAGCCCGGGTCGAGCAAAGCGAAACCCGGGGCGCCCTCGCCACACGGGACGAATCCCGGATGTCGCTGCGCTCCATCCGGGCTACATCCTAAAGCTTGATCTCGCGGTTGAAGCGCTCGATCAGCGCACCCCGTTGCGGATTGAGCTTGTCCCAGTCGATGGTGCGGATCTTGCCGAGATCGTCCTGGGTTTTGGCGATCGCCAGCGTGATCGCGCCTTCAAGCTTCACCTTCGAGTTGGTGGGAATCACATCATAAGGCGGCTGCAGCATCTGCGCCTGGATGCCGGCGTCGAGGTGCTCGTCGATGTATTTGACCGCGAGATCGGGCTCGGCCGCATTGGCGACGAGATGCAGGCTGGTCGACCAGCCGACCGGTCCGCTACCCGGGATCGCGAGCTCGACCGGGACATCCTTGCCCTTGAGCGTCTGCACGAAATTGAAATTATAGGGCGCGATGTCGATCTGCTCTTGCTGCCAGAGCGTCGCGTAGGCGCCGAGGTTGGCGGCGATCGCGCCGACATTGGGCAACAATTCGCGCAACGCCTTGAAGGCCGGCTCGAAGTTTCCCTCGTCGCCGCCCTTGAGCCGATTGAGCTCGGCGAGAAAGGCGATGCCGAGCTGGCTGTTGAGCGCGGTCAAGCCGACGCGCCCCTTGTATTTCGGCTCCCACAATTCGTCCCAGCTCTTCGGCGCTGCCGCGATCTTCTTCGGATTGTAGCCGATGCCGATGACCTGCATGGTGATCTTCGGACCCCATTTGTCCTGGAACGCCGGCAGCAGCTCGCCATAGCGCGGCGACTTGGCGACCGGATATTCGACGATCAAGCCTTCGCGGGCGGCGTCGAGCACCTGGGGGGAATCGAAGATCGCGACGTCGAACGGCGGGCGGCTGCCCTTGGCGGCCTGCAGCCGCGCGACCTGATCGGTGCCCAGGATGATCGACTGCGTCACGGCGGCGCCGGTGGCGCGGCGGAATGCCGGGGCGAGAATATTGCGATGGGCCTCGTTCCAGGTGCCGGGAAAGGTCGCGGCGACGAGTGTCTTTGCCTGCGCGAAAGGGCGCGCGGGAACAAAGGACGCCGCGCCGAGCGCGGCAGCTCCGGCGAGCATGCGTCTGCGATCCATGGTCTTAACTCCTCTGCCGTTCATTCTCATGCTTTGGGAAACACGCGGCACGCCGCCTCCGACGCCGCCACGTGGACGCTCTCGCCCGGCCGCCGCAACGCTACCGCCGGCGCGCGCGGCTCGCTGACCTTGAGCGAGGCGCCGCCCGCGGTCTCCACCTCGTAGACGACATGCGGTCCGAGCGGCATGACCGCCTTCACCACGCCGGCGATGCGCCCGTCCCCGGGCGCGGATTCGAGCCGCAATTGCTCGGGACGCACTGACACCAATACCTGCGCGCCGCTGAGAAGTTGCGGCGTCTCCCTCGCCTTTAGCACCGCGCCTCCGGTCACGCGAACGGTGGCAACGCCGTGGTCCGCGCGCACGAGCTCGCCCGCGACAACGTTGGCGGTCCCGACGAACTGGTTGACGAAAAGCGTCTGCGGGCGGTCGTAGATCTCCGTGGGCGAGGACACCTGCTCGATCGAGCCGCGCGCCATCACCGCGATGCGGTCCGCCATCGATAACGCCTCTTCCTGGTCGTGGGTGACGAGGATGGTGGTGATGCCGTACTCGCGCTGCAGGCGCTTGACCTCGATCTGCATGTCGAGGCGGAGATTCTTGTCAAGCGCGCCGAACGGCTCGTCCAGCAGCAGCACCTTCGGATCGATGGCCAGACAGCGCGCGAGCGCGATGCGTTGCTGCTGGCCGCCGGAGAGCTGGCGCGGCTTGCGCTCGGCGAACTCACTCATGTGCACCAGCGCGAGCATCTCGGCGACGCGCGGGCCGATGCGCCGGCGCGGCCACTTCTGCGCCTCGAGGCCGTAGGCGACGTTCTGCGCCACGCTCATGTGCGGGAACAGCGCGTAATTCTGGAACACGATGCCGGCCCCGCGCCGGCTCGCAGGCAAATGGTCGACGGCCTCGCCATCGAACAGCACGCGGCCCTGGCTCTGCCGGATGAAGCCGGAAACGATGCGCAAGAGCGTGGATTTGCCGCAGCCCGACGGTCCGAGCAGCGCGACGAGCTCGCCGCCCGCAACATCGAGATTGATGTCGCGCACGGCGACGAACTCGCCGAAGCGATGGCTGATGTCCTCAAGGCGCAGCCGGTGCCCGCGATGCGACGCCATGACCCCTGGTGGTTGTCCTTCGACCCCGGCAATTCACCATCGCCGGACGCGCGGTGCGCGTCAATGGCCGCCCCGGCCACCATTGGCGCTCGCGCCATCTGCGCCTTCCTCGCGTTATCTGGGTACTCTCTCCCGGACTGAGGTTGATGGCTGGCAGTTCAGCAACGCATTGATTTTTCTTGCGCGGATGCGGACGGCGTATCACGGTCCTGTCATTTCATTTGCGCTAGCCTCACCTCGTTGCATTGAGTTGGCCGATGTCGACCTATCGTCTGGACAAGCTGTTTTCGCCGCGATCGGTCGCCGTGGTGGGGGCAAGCCCGCGTGAGACGTCGCCCGGTCGCGCGGTATTGAGAAACCTTCGCGCCGCCGGGTTCGAAGGGTCGGTCGCTCTCGTCAACCCGCGCTACGGCGAGATCGAGGGGATCAAAGCCGTCAAAACCATCCAAGAGCTGCGCCAGGCGCCCGATCTTTTGGTCATCGCGACGCCGCCGCAGTCGGTCCCCGGCATCGTCGCGGCGGCCGGCGAAAAAGGCGCGGCAACCGCGGTCATCATCACCGCCGGGCTTGGACACGGAGACGGCTCGCTCGCCGATGCCTGCG
>JAFAHL010000182.1 GCA_019237215.1 Hyphomicrobiales bacterium
ACCGCCTGGGGCTTTGACAGCGACAAAGGCATGGAGCGGTTCGTTGCCG
Organism: Hyphomicrobiales bacterium; assembly: GCA_019237215.1. Lineage (GTDB taxonomy): Bacteria > Pseudomonadota > Alphaproteobacteria > Rhizobiales > Xanthobacteraceae > VAZQ01. The sequence continues at coordinate 50 of JAFAHL010000182.1, forward strand.
ACGCCAAGGACCTCGCCCGCGGTGCAACCGAATGGAGCAAGGTCGGCGACCTACGCGGCGAGATGCCGAAGGCTTCTTCCGTGTTCGAGGCCGAGTACCGCTGCGATTACGCCTATCACGCGCAAATGGAGCCTTTGAACGCCATCGCCTCGGTATCGCCGTCCGGCGATGCAGTCGAAATCTGGGCCGGAACGCAGAGCCAGAGCATCGCCTGCGAGGCGCCTGCCAAAGTCCTCGGCATTGCGCGCGACAAAGTGAAGCTGCACGACATGCTGATGGGCGGCGGCTTCGGCCGGCGCGGTAATCGCGACGTCGATTTCATCATCGACGCGGTGCTGCTGTCGAAAGAGGCGGGGCGACCGGTGAAGGTCATGTGGACGCGCGAGGACGACGTCCACAATGGCCGCTTCCGCCCCATCTCTGCCCATTATCTGAAGGCCGGGTTCGATCCCTCCGGCAAGCTCACGGCGTGGCATCATCGCATCGCCGTGGACCGCGTCGGGCCCTACATGGACCCGGTGCGCTATCAGATGAGCGGCGGCAAGGATTTCATTGCCATGCTTGGCGGCGAGCCGCGCGGTTATGACGTTCCGCACCAACTGGTGGAACAGCTCTATCGCGACACCGGGGTGCGCACGAACCCGCTGCGTGGGATCAGCTTCACCGCCAACAAGTTCGCGACCGAGACTTTCATCGACGAAATCGCGCTCAAGCGCGGTATCGACCCGGTGCAGTTCCGGCTCGAGCTGTTGAAGAACACCCCGCGCGCCGTGAAGGCGGTCGAGCGGGTGGCGGAGATGGCGAACTGGGGCAAGAAGCGCGACGGCCGCGGTCTTGGCGTGGCATACATCGACTATTCCGGCTCGCAAGTCGCCGGCATCGCCGAAGTGTCGGTCGACCGCGCCAACGGACAGATCAGGGTGCATGACTTCTGGTGCACCATCGATTGCGGCGTCGCGGTGCAGCCCGACAATGTGGTGGCCCAGACCGAGAGCAGCATCGTCTACGGGCTGGGCATGTCGTTGAGCGAGCGCATCAGCGTCAAGAACGGCGTGGTCGAGCAGTCGAACTTCTACGACTACCGCGTTCCGCGCATGAACGAGGTACCGGCGATGCACATCGAGGTGATCGCGACCGACAACCATCCGACGGGCGCCGGACAAATGGCGACGCCGCTGATCGCACCCGCGATCTCGAATGCGGTGATGCAGCTCGCCGGCGCGCGTTTGCGCCACACGCCGTTCACGCCCGAACGGGTCAAGGCGGCGTTGGGCTAGCGACCCACGCTCGCCTCCTCGCAAGACGCGTCGGATGACGCGTCTTGCCCAATCGTCCAACCGCAGCGCGGTCAAGGAGAAACATGATGCCACGACGTGTCTCGGCTGGCCGCGCGTGGGCTGCGAGCGCGGTCGCCGGATTGATCATCCTCGCGCTCCCGGCGCTCGCCCAATCGCCCAAGATCGGCGATCCGCCGGAGGCCAAGAATATGCGGCTCGTCGGCTACAACGATCTGCACGGCCGCAGCGCCTATCAGCCGACAATTCATCATCAAGGCAGCCGCTACATCGCCTATATCGGACATCATGGCGGAACGCCCGAGGTGCCGCAGCCGATCAACCGGCTCACCGGACGAGCCGAGAACAACGGCACCTCGATCGTCGACGTGACCGATCCAACGCAACCGAAATACCTCGCGCACATTCCCGGTCTGGAAGGTCGTTACGAGGAAGGCGGCGCGCAAATGGTGCGCGTCTGCGACGGCAAGACGCTGCTCAAGGGCGATGCGAGCAAGACCTACATGCTGCGGGTCTTCGGCGGACGTGCACATGAAATTTGGGACGTCACCGACCCGGCCAAGCCCGCGCTGCTGACCAAGATCGTCGAAGGATTGAAAGACACCCATAAGAGCTGGTGGGAGTGCGACACCGGCATCGCCTATCTCGTGTCCGGCGTCGAAGGCTGGCGGGTGAGGCGC
>JAFAHL010000235.1 GCA_019237215.1 Hyphomicrobiales bacterium
CTGCCTGCATTGTCACGGCTCACGTTGAATGACGATGCGGGGCGCGGCCTGCATGAGCTGCTTCCATTCCTTGATGTATTCGCGCATGAACACCTCGTCGGTGGCGGGCGCCGTGATGATGCCGTTTTCGTCGGTCTTGACGCGGCCGGGAATCCCGAGCCCGCGATGCATGTAGATCCACTCATCCTCTTGGCACGCAAGCCCGCGCTGGATTTCCTCGAAATTGGCGAGGTCGTCGACTTCGCCGAAATTCGGGAACTGCTCCTGCGTGCGCATGCGCAGCGCGTTGATCTCGTCGACGGCTCCGCCCAGCGCGTTGTCCTCGTCGACCACTGCGGTGCCGTACCAAGTGACGTTGGTCTCGTCGACCGAGATCGGCTCGAACACCTGGATATGGTTGCCGAGCAGCGAGAAGTTGGGAAACACGTTGATGTTGACTGGCTCCGAGGACGCGAGGTCGAGGATTTCTTCCGCTTTGGCGCCGAAGCGCCGCCGCAGCGCGTCGGCGTAATGCTCGCTGCCCGGCGCCGGGCCTTCCACCGCCCACAAACCGCCGGCGCGCTTCTGGATGTTCGGCCGCTTGTCCTTGAAGTGATGGCCGTTGCCCATATAGGCGATGTACATGGGCGCCGTGTCCGGCGAGCCCTTGTAGTAGGACATGCCCTTGTTGGCGACGTCGGCCTGGCGGTTCTCCATTTCCAAGAGCGAGCGGTGCGAGAACACCACGTGGTAGCCGTCGCCGGAATTGTCGTAGGCGAGCTTCCAGTTGCCTTTGTATTTGAGTCGGTTCGCCTCGCAGACCCGAATTCGTCCCTTCGGTTGCCGGTCGAGCCATTCATCGATCGGCTTGGTGATGGCGCCGAGGTAATCGATGAGCGAAGGGGCGTCGGGGTTGAGCGTGGCGAAGATGAAGCCGCGATAGCTGTCCACGCGCGGCACCTGCGCGACATTGTACTTCGCCTCGTTGAAGTCGCAGGCGTAGCCGTCCGGCCACGGCACCGCGCGCAGCTTTCCGGTGTTGAGGTAGCTCCAGCCGTGATACGGGCAGGTGAATATGCGCGCGGAGCCTTTATCCTTGCGGCATAGCGTGGTGCCGCGGTGCGCGCAACGATTGAACAGTGCGCGGATCTTCCCCTGCGAGTCCCGCAACAGGATGAGCGGCCGCAAGCCCAGCCGCACGGTGATGTAGTCGTCGTTCGCCGGGATCTGGCTCTCGTGGCCGAGATAGACCCAGACCGCGCCGAAGATGTTCGTCATCTCCGCGGTGAAGATGGCCGGATCGGTGTAGATCACCCGATGGACGCGATCCTCTTGCACGAGTTCGTCCCAGTCGTAGAGGTCGGCGCCCTCGATGCGCGCTGCGTTGAGCTTCTCCAGCATGGCGTCGATCCTCCACGGGTTTACCCCCGCAACCCTGCCTCTGTTCGCACGAGCGCCATAATGCATCCGCCTAGAAAAAATCGAAATACTCGTTCTGCTCCCAGGCCGTCGGCTCGTCACGCTCGCTCCCACCGGTTTCCTTGAGCCATTGCGCAAACCGCCCCGCCTCGTTGCGCTTGAGCTTGAGGAAATAGTCGATGAACACGTCCCCGAGTTGGGCGCGAAACAAAGGTTCGCGCTCGAGCGCCTCCAACGCCGCGGGCAAGCTCGTGGGCAGCATTGGCCGGCTGGCGTTGTAGGGATCGTCCTCCGCCGGTCCGGGATCGAGCGCGTTCTCGATGCCGTCGAGGCCGGCGACGATCTGCGACAGGATGTAGAGATAAGGATTGGCGGCGGGCTCGCCCGATCGGTTCTCCAGCCGCGTCGCCTCGTCCCCCGGCGCGCCCAACACGCGGATCATGACGCCGCGGTGATCGTAACACCAGGAGGCTCGGTCGGGTGCGAGCGAGTTCGGCCGAAACCGCCGATAGCCGTTGACCGTCGGCGTGGCAAACGCCGTCGAGGGGGCGGCGTATGTCATCAAGCCGCCGAGAAAGGCGCGGCCGCGCGGCGACAAATATTCGCCTGCGCGTTCGGGCATGAACAGGTTGCGCCCGCTTTTGCCGTCGCGGAGCGACTGATGGAGGTGCCAGCCGCTGGAGTAATAACCCGTGAGCGCCGGCCGGCACATGAACGTGGCGAAATGACCCATCCGGCGGCAAATTTGCCGGGTCGCGGTGCGAAAGAGGAGCGCATGATCTGCCGCCTCGAGCGCCGGCCGCGCGGCGAAGGTACACTCGACCTGTCCCGGTCCCCACTCGTTCTCGATCGATCGCAGCGGCAACCCAATTTTCTCGAAATGCTCGGCGAGCGCGGAGAGCACCGGCTGCATCAAGTCCATGTTGGATTCGCAATGATAGGAAAAGCCCGGCTCGACCGGCACCGTCTTGATCGGCCGTCCGCGCACGCCAGGGATGCCGATATTCTCCTCGCCCAGCTGCTCTTGCGCGACGCGCAGCAGGTACCACTCGATTTCCAACCCCACGATGAGGTCCATACCCTTGTCCGCGAGCCGTTTGAGGTGCTTGCGCAACAGTTGCCGGGGCGAGAAATGGAACGGCACGCCGCTGTTGAAATATTCGTCGCACAGCACCCAGCCGATGCCGCTCGCCCACGGCAGCACGCGAAAGGTCGCAGGATCGGGAACGATGGTGAGATTGGGCGAGCCCGTCATCTCGTCGAGACCCATTCCGCCGCCGCGCGTGAACGAGGCGAAGGTGCGGGCATTGGCGGAATCGAGCGTGGTGGTCGCGACATTGATGTTGTAGCCGGTCTCGAGCGCGGTGAGGAATGTCGGCACTGTCACCGCTTTGGCGCGCGCGGCGCCGTGCGGATCGGCCCAGACGAGGCGCACGAGATGCAGATCGTCCTTCTCGACCCTGCGCTTGAGATCCTCGGCTTGCCGTCGCTGCTCGTCGGTCCAGACCCCATGCCTTGCGATGAACGGGAAAGGCTCTTTCACCTGCATCATTCCGTGCGACCCCGCGGGAGGGTCGCAATGTAGATGATGGCGCAGTGCCGATCCAGATTGCGCACGCGGCGCGCAGCACCGCGCGTGCCGTTGATGGAGGAAGCGCTTGTGTCCCGATTCCGAAGTTCGCAAACCCTTGCGGCAGCCTCTGATGCGAACTTCGGAATCAAGGGACACAATCAAAATATATGATGGTAGTGTGGTCTTGGATTTGAAGACGGCCACCAGATGGCGCGTCGGGGACGCGCGGGACCTCAAGCGCGAGGAGTAGCCGCTAGGAGCGGCGGAAC
>JAFAHL010000141.1 GCA_019237215.1 Hyphomicrobiales bacterium
GATCGGCGTCGTGCTCGAGCGCTTCGTGTTGCGCCGGCTTGCCGGCAATGAGCAGGGCCAGGTGCTGGTCACGCTGGGTATTTCCTTCATCATCGCCGACGTCTGCCTCCTCACCTGGACCGGCGACCCGATGCCGCTTGCTGCGCCGGCGCTGCTGCGTGCGCCGCTGCGCATCGCCGGCTACGCATTTCCGACCTATCGACTGGTGGTGCTCGCCATCGCGCTCCTTGCGGCGCTCGCCCTCTATCTCCTGATGGAGCGCACGCGGCTTGGCGCCATGATCCGCGCCGGCGTCGACGACATGGAGATGGCGCGCGGCGTCGGCATCCCGGTGTCGCGCCTGTTCACCGCCGTTTTCCTGCTCGGTGCGACGCTCGCTGGCCTGGGCGGCGTGCTCGGCGGTCCCATCCTCAATGCCTATCCCGGCCTCGACACCGACATGCTGCCGCTGGCGTTGATCGTGGTGATCTTGGGCGGCGCCGGTAGCTTGCTCGGCGCCTTCGTCGGTAGCTTCATCGTCGGCTTCATCTACAATTTCGGCATCGCGCTGGTGCCCGATCTCGCCTATTTCGTCCTCTTCCTGCCGATGGTGCTGGTGCTGGTGTTCCTGCCGCAGGGGTTGTTCGGGCGGGTGCAGATATGACGCGTCGCAGCGCCGTCGCGCTCGCCGTTTGCGCGCTGATCCTCCTCGCCCTGCCGTGGATTATCGGCAACGAGTTCTACGTCAACATGGCGAGCCAGGTGCTCATCTACGCGCTGTTCGCGCTCTCCATCAACATGATGCTCGGCTACGGCGGCATGGTCTCGCTCGGCCACGCCGGCTATCTCGGCATCGCCGGCTATGCCTGCATCCTCGCAACCGTCGCCGGCTACGACCAGCTCACGGCGGCGATTTTCGCGGTCGCGCTGTCGACCGCGGCGGCGGCGTTCTTCGGCGTGTTGTCGCTGCGCGCGCCCGGCCTCGGCTTCATCATGATCACGCTCGCGCTCGGGCAGATCGTCTGGGGCGTGGCGTACCGCGCCAACGACCTCACCGGCGGCGACAACGGCATTCGCCATCCGGCGCGCCCGATGCCGTTCGGCTTCGACATCCGCGATGCGCCCAGCTTCTATTATTTCACGCTGATCGTCTTCGTCATCGCGCTGTTCTTCATCTGGCGGTTCTCGCGCTCGCCCTTCGGCGCGAGCCTGAAAGGGGCGCGCGACCAGCCGCGCCGCATGCGCATGCTCGGCCACAACGTCTGGCTCATCCGATGGATCACGTTCGTGATGGCCGGCTTCTGGGCCTCGGTCGCCGGCGTCCTCTACGTCTATTACAATCTGTTCCTGAGCCCGCACGCGATCTCGCTACAGCAATCCGCCGAAATCCTGCTGATGGCGATCCTCGGCGGCGCCAGCACGCTCACCGGCCCGATCGTCGGCGCCGCGATCATCACGCTCGTGAAGAACGTGGTCTCGACCTATGTCGAGCGCTGGAACACGCTGCTCGGCGCCATCTTCGTGGTGGTGATCATGTTCATGCCGTATGGTCTGGTCCCGGGTTGCACGCAGGCGTGGCGGCGATTGCAAAACCGCATCAAGTCCCGCAAAGCGGCGGGCGGCGCCGCCTCGGAGCCGGCGCAATGACGACGCCCGCGCTCGAAGTCGTGCATCTGAGCAAGCGCTTCGGCGGCTTGCCCGCGACCAAGGACGTCTCGCTCTCCGTCATGCCGGGCGAGCGGCGGCTGATCATCGGCCCCAACGGCGCGGGCAAGACCACCCTCTTCAACCTGGTCACCGGCGACCTCACCGCCGATGCCGGTTCGGTGCGGCTGTTCGGGCAGGAGCTCATGGGCATGCCCACGCAGCGACGCGTGCATCTCGGCCTTGCGCGCACCTATCAGATTCTCACGCTGTTTCCGCGCGAGCGGCTCGTTCACAACGTGGTGCTTTCGCTGCTCGGGCTCGACCGGCGGCGCTGGAACCCGTGGTCGATCCTGACCGCCAACCGCGACCTCTATGCCAACGCGCAGGGGTCGCTCGAGCGGGTCGGGCTCGGCGAGGCCGCCGAACGGATCGTGGTCGAGACCTCCTATGGCGAGCGGCGGCGGCTCGAACTCGCCATGGCGCTGGCGCAGAAGCCGAAGCTCTTGCTGCTCGACGAGCCGCTCGCCGGCCTCTCCCAGGCCGAACGGCAGACCGTTCGCGCGCTGCTCGATGCCATCCCGCGCGACGTCACCATCGTGATGATCGAGCACGACATGGATACCGCGCTCGCTTTTGCCGAGCGCATCACCGTGCTGCACTACGGCGAGGTCATCGTCGAGGGCACGCGTGCCGAGGTGGTCGCCGATCCGCGCACCCGGGAGGTGTACCTTGGCGACTGAGGCGCTCGACGTTTCCGCCATCGACGCCTACTACGGCGACAGCCACGTGCTGCACGCCGTGTCGTTCGCGCTCAAGGGCGGCCGCCTGCTCGGTCTGCTCGGGCGCAACGGCGCCGGCAAGACCACCTGCATGGCCACGATCATGGGCTTTCTCAAGCCGCGGCGGGGCGCGATCAGCCTCTACGGCGAGGACGTTGCCGGTCTCGCGCCCGACGTGATCGCGCGCAAGGGCATCTGTCTCGTGCCGCAGGGACGGCGCATGTTCCGCACACTGACCGTGCGCGAAAATCTGATGGTGGCGAAGCAGGCGCGCAAGAACGGCGGCTCCGGCTGGTCGATCGATCGCGTGTTCCAGCTCTTTCCCCGCCTCGCCGAGCGCCACGCCCAGCTTGCCGGCTCGCTCTCCGGCGGCGAGCAGCAGATGCTCGCGATCGGCCGCGCGCTCATGGGCAATCCGCGCGTGCTACTGATGGACGAGCCCTCCGAAGGGCTGGCGCCGCAACTGGTGGCCGAGGTCGGCCGCACCATCGCGCAGCTCAAGGCCGAAGGGCAATCGATCGTGCTGGTCGAGCAGAACATCAAGCTGACCCTCGACCTCGCCGACGATGTCGTCATCATCAATACCGGTCGCGTCGTATTTCGCGGCACCGCCGATCAGATCAAGCTCGATGACGCCATTGTGTCGCAGCACTTGGGTGTGTTTTGACAATCGCCATCTTCAGGCAAACCATGGAACAGCAATGACCCAGCAATGGAACAAGTACGCGGCGACCGCGGCGCGCAAGCACGGCAAACCGGGCCGCGCGATCAGGCCGAAGAGCACCACCGTTGATATCCATTCGCACGTCGCGATCCCGCAGGCCACCGCCTTCGTCAAGCCGCACCTCGACATGTCCACCATTCCGCTCGCGCATTTTTCCAATGCCGAGACCAAGGCGCTCGCCCAAAAGCAGGACGCGGACGTGCGGCCGCGCATCACCGGCTATGACGAGCGGCTCGCCGAGCTCGACGCCATGGGCATCGACGTGCAGCTCGTGATGCCGCCGCCGAACCAGTGCTTCTATACCGTCCCGCTCGACATCGCGGTCAAAGCCGCGCGCATGGTGAACGACGGACTGGCCGAATACGTGGCGCGCAAGGCGGACCGCTTCGTCGCGCTCGGCACCGTGCCGCTGATCGATGGCGCGGAAGCGGCGAACGAGCTCGAGCGCTGCATGAACTCGCTCGGCATGAAGGGCGTGGAAATCTTGACCAACGTTGCGGGCCGGGAACTCTCGGAGCCGGACTACGCGCCGTTCTGGCAGAAGGCCGAGGCGCTCGGCGCGCTCGTCGTCATTCATCCCAACGGCTTCACCGACGCCAAGCGGCTCACGCGCTTCTACTTCAATAACGTGATCGGCAATCCGCTCGACACGACCATCGCGCTGCACTACCTGATCTTCGACGGCGTGCTCGAACGGCACCCCAAGCTGAAAATTCTGGCCGTGCACGGCGGCGGCTATCTTCCCGCCTACAGCGGCCGCATCGATCATGCCTGGGGCGCGCGCTCGGATGCGCACGGCGACCTGCCGCACCCGCCGACCACTTATCTCAAGAAAATCTATTTCGACACCGTGGTGTTCACGCCCCACCAGCTCGCCGAGCTGGTGCGCCTCTACGGCGCCGACCACGTCATCATGGGAACGGATTATCCCTTCGACATGGCCGACTACGATCCGATCGGCCACGTCGCGTCCACGGACGGCTTCGACGCCGCGACCATCGCCGCCATCGCCGGCGGCAATGCGCGACGATTGCTGGGGATTTGAGAGATCACTTAAGCGGGGCAACTCGGTAGTCGTACCGCAACGCTGCTAGCGTCATAGCAACGGCCGTTGGCACTGATCTAACTGCCGTCATTGCCGGGCTTGACCCGGCAATCCATCCCCTTGAATGAAGCGCGTCTTTTCGATGGATGCCCGGGTCAGGCCCGGGCATGACGAGACGAGGACAACCGCGCACGGGTGTCACTCCCCCTTCACCTTGGCGTCGTGGATGACCTTGCGCCACTTCGGCTCGTCGGACTTGATGTATTTCGCGAGCTGCTCGGGCGTGCCGGCGATCGATTCGAAATACTGCCGCTCGAGGAAATTCTTCTTGATCTCGGGATCAGCGAAGACCTTGTGCACTTCGGCGTTGATCTTGGCGACGACGTCCGCCGGCATCCCGGGCGGGCCGAACAACCCGAACCACGAGATCGCCTCATAGCCGGGTAGCCCGCTCTCCGCCACCGTGGGCACTTCCGGCAGCAGCGCCATGCGTTTTGCGGCGCCGACCGCGATGAGCTTGACCTTGTCCGCCTTCCACTGCGGCACGGCGCTGCCCACGCTGATGAACATGAGCTGGATGTGTCCGGCCATCACGTCGGTCAGCGCCGGGGTTGCGCCCTTGTAGTGAACCGCCTGGAATTTCGCGCCCGA
>JAFAHL010000202.1 GCA_019237215.1 Hyphomicrobiales bacterium
GTTCATCCCGCTCCTGCTCATGGGCGGCATCATCGGGCGCATGTTCCGCGAATTCGCGCTCACCGTCACCGCCTCGATCGCGGTGTCGGCGCTGGTCTCGCTCACGCTCGCGCCGATGCTGTGCTCGCGCTTCATGCATCGCGAACCCGAACACCACGGCCGCATCTACCGCGTCATCGAGGCCGGCTTCAATGCGATGCTGTCGTTCTACAAGCGCACCCTCGACGTGGTGCTCCGCCACCAGGCGATCACGCTCGGCGTTTTCTTCGCCACCCTCGCGTTGACTGCGGTCATGATGGTTCAGATCCCCAAGGGCTTCTTCCCGATCCAGGACACCGGCCTGATCCAGGGCTTTGCCGAAACCGCCCAGGATGCGCCGCCCGAGCAGATGATGCGCCTCATGCGCGAGTTCGGCGAAGTGCTCTTGCGCGATCCCGACGTCTCCGGCTTCGGCTCGTTCACCGGCAGCACCGGCGGCGCCAACACCGCCAATACCGGGCGTTTCTTCATCGTGCTCAAGCCGCGCGACGACCGCGAGCTCACCTCCTCGCAAATCATCGACCGATTGCGGCCCGAGCTCGCCAAGGTTCAGGGCGCGACGTTGTTCCTGCAGCCGACGCAGGACATCACCATGGGCGGCCGCATCGCCCGCGCCAGCTTTCAGTACACGCTGCAGGACTCCAACGTCGCCGAGCTCAACGAATGGTCGGATAAGCTGCTCGAGAAGCTGCGCACGCTGCCGCAGCTCGCCGACGTGTCGAGCGACCTGTTGGCGAACGCCCCGCAGCTCAAGGTCACCATCAACCGCGACCAGGCCTCGCGCTTCGGCATCTCGGCGCAGATGATCGACGACACCCTCAACGACGCCTTCGGCCAGCGCCAGATCACGCAGTATTTCACCCAGCTCAAGACCTATTGGATCATCCTCGAGATCCCGCCCGACCAGCAACGCGACCTCGCCTCGCTCGACCGCCTGTACGTGAAATCGCCGCTCACCGGCGCCGCGGTGCCGCTGTCCACGCTAGTGGAGGTCGATTCCAACCAGGTCGGGCCGCTGTCGATCGCGCACCAGGGCCAGTTCCCGGCGGTCACGCTGAGCTTCAACCTGCAGCCGGGCGTGGCGCTCGGAGAAGCGGTCGAGGCGGTGAACCAGGCCGCGCGCGAGATCGGCATGCCGCCGTCGGTGATCGGAACCTTCCAGGGCAACGCGCAGGCCTTCCAATCCTCGCTGTCGAGTGAACCGGCGCTGATCGCCGCGGCGCTCATCGTCGTCTACATCATCCTCGGCATACTCTACGAAAGCTTCATCCATCCGCTGACGATCCTGTCCACGTTGCCATCGGCCGGCATCGGCGCGCTGCTGGCGCTGCAGCTCGGCCATATGGACCTCTCGGTGATCGGCATCATCGGCATCATCCTCTTGATCGGCATCGTCAAGAAGAACGGCATCATGCTGGTCGACTTCGCCATCGTGGCCGAACGCGACCGTCACATGCCGCCGATCGCGGCGATCCGCGAAGCCTGCCTGCTGCGCTTCCGCCCGATCCTGATGACGACGGCGGCGGCGCTGCTCGCTGGCGTGCCCCTCGCGTTCGGTCACGGCACGGGGTCGGAGCTACGTCAACCGCTGGGCTATTCCATGGTGGGTGGTCTGGCGCTGAGCCAGCTTCTGACGCTCTACACGACGCCCGTCGTCTATCTTTATCTCGATCGCATCCAGGTTTGGCTCAAGGGCGGCCGACAGGAACCAAAACGCGAAGCCGAACGGTTGCGCGTCGTTGGGGCGGAATAGGATCAATACGCGACCCACGTGCTTCAAGTGAAGGGGGCGAGGACGTGAGGCACGGGTGACACACAATCGATAGCGACGTATTTCATCATGAGCTCGAGCCACTGCAACGACGATGATGGCCGTGTGATACAATTCCGGCCGCGAATGGGGACCTCGTTCAGAAGTCACGGGGGGAAGGTGCCTATCCGTAATGTCGAACGAGAATACTCACCGGTCCCAGATCTCGCGAAATATGAATGCCCGGAAAGCGACGATGAGTATCGGCATCGCATGATTATTAACGCAATCGCCGTGGTTTTCACCAGTCTGTTGATACTTGCCGGCTTGTGGCTTGCCAACAACATCATGGTGCATGCGTGAGGAGCGCGAAGCGCGGGTAGACCAAGTCTACGTCCGTGGCTTCGCAAAGGAACTCAGGCCAAGCCACTCGTGCATGCGCGACCAGAGAGCGACGGTCGTCGTTACCTGAAAATCCCGCCCAACGCCTTCCCTTACGCATCGTGGGGTGGCTCAGAGCCTGGCCTCGAAAAATGATACGATCGAGTAACTGCCTTTGCTGCAATACGAATGTCGCCTTTTGGCACTAAGCGGACATGTCGAGGTAAGCTCGCGATGTCCGCTTTCGGAGGCAAAGCGGACATAGCCTAAGCGATGGCGGGATGTCAGCTTTTGAGCCAAAGCGGACATGAGCGGTCCGCTTTTGCTGCGATGCACGCTCCTGACCTGCTATACTCGGTATCGGTGAATAAGCCGATGAAACGGCGCGATGTAGGGCTGCAGATCGCACGCGACGGGTCGGCGTGCGCCCGCGGCACGAGTCGATGCCACCACAAAAGGGAGGAATGCGATGAAGAGTCTCGCCATCGTAGTCTTGGGCCTTTGCGCTTTCGCAACTGACGCCGCCGCCCAAAGCTGGCGGCCACCGTTGCCCAACGAGCGCTGCCCGTCGAAATGGGGCGCCGCCGACGAACGCGGCTCGGGCAATCATATGAAGCCGGCCAACGTGCTGCGGGCGGCACAGTTGATCAAGACCGGCGAGACCTTCGAACTAAGTCACGTACTGGGACGGGACACGCCGCTCAATCCCGACCGGCAGTACGATGTGCATACCAAGCGCAGCACTGGTCCATTCGGCGCGAACCAGCGCTACAGCAACGAGGAGTTGGTTGTTTCGGAGATCGGCCAGGTCGGTACCCAGTTCGATGGCTTCACCCATCAGGCGATCGATCGGTTGCTCTACAACTGCGTCAAGATGGACGAGATCGCGACCCGCAGTGGCTTCACCAAGATGGGTATGGAGAAGGTCGGCACCTTGATGACCCGGGGTGTGCTGATCGACATCGCGGGTCTTAAGGGTGTGGAGATCTTGCCAATCGACTATGAGATTACGGTAACCGATTTGGAGCAAGCGCTGCAGAAGGAAGGTATACGCCTGCAGCCGGGTGATGCCGTGCTCATTTACACCGGATGGAGCAAGCATTGGGGCGTCGACAATAAGCTCTACACGAGCGGCTGTCCTGGCATCGGCGTGGCTGCGGCCGAATGGCTGATCAAGCAGGACCCGATGCTGCTGGGCGCGGACAACTGGCCGGTCGAGATCGCGCCCAATCCTGACAAGGCGGTCAGTCTGCCGGTCCACAATATCGCTCTCACTGTCAACGGTGTCCATCTGCTTGAGAATCTTGTGCTCGAGGACCTCGCCAAGGCACGGGCCTACGAGTTCGCGTTCGTCATCCAGCCTCTGAAGCTGCAGGGCGCGACCGGTTCGACGGTAGCGCCGACTGCGATCCGCTGAGATGCGCACCTTGGCGTAGCGTGATCTTGTGCTTCGGCCTGCTCTGGATCGCAGCCCAACAGGCCGCGCCATAGCGCATCGGCGGTGCTTGCTTGATTTACGTCAATATCCGGAAAGGCGATCTGGGTTAAGCGAGCAACACGGGAGAATAGTTGTGAAAAGATTGATAATCCTGCTGATGCTCGCCGCCGCTACGGCTTCGAGCTGGGCTCAGGCACCCGGTGACCCGGATCATCTGCCACAAAGTGTAACACCAGCGCCTGCGCCGCCAACGGGCCAGCCAGGAATGGGGAAGATGGGGAATACGCCCATGATGGGCGGAATGCGAAATATGATGGGGCCGGGCATGGCTGCCCTCGACCACATCGAAGGTCGAATCGCTTTTTTACGTGCTGAGCTTAACATTACCGAGGCTCAAACGAGTGCCTGGAATGCCTTCGCCGACGCACTGCGCACAAACGCGAAAAAGCTCGCCCAAGTGCGCGGTTCGATGATGCCGCAGCCAAGTGCTGGGCAACAACAAGTTCCAACGATAGCCGAACGCTTCGATATGCAAGAGCAGTGGCTTCTCGCGCGGCTTGACGGCGTCCGGGCGCTGAAATCCGCCTTCACAAGCCTCTACGGCACATTGTTAGAGGATCAAAAGAAGACCGCTAACGAACTTCTCCTGCCCCACATGGAAATGGGAATGATGACGATGATGCCGGGCCTAATGCAGCCCGTGCAGATGCAGCCCGGCGCAAGGTGATAGGGAAGGCCACATGACGGTTGCGGCATCCTTACTGGAGTCGCCTTGGGCCGGCGGTGCACGAGTCCGCTGCTGATCGGCCACACGCTGGGGCGATGAGGAAAGCTGGATGTTAAATCAAGTAACGGCCCGCTTACGCAAATTTCTCGGAAAAGGCAGAGAGGGTCATGGCCTACACGCTCCGTTTCGCGTCACGACTCACCGTGGCCATACCGTGCAGGCGTTTCAATCCCTCGAATTGGCGCTCGAAGCCGCCGAATCCTTGGGTCCAGATCATTACGTGATCGACGGGCACGGTTTGCAGATCTGGAACTCGCAAAGAAAATTGCTGCGCAATGAGGAATAGCCATCTTGAGCTTGGCATTAACACATCCGAATACAACCAGGGACAATTTCATTGCAGACTTCGGACTGAAATACGTTCCAGGATATACGCGCGTCTCGTCGGTCGACTTTCTGCATCAAGCACCCTTTGCCGAGTAGGCGATCAACGACGTTGGCGAGAAGCAACGTCGAAGGGCGCGGCGCTAGGGGATCTCCGGTACGTCATCGCGACCGGGTATGAGCGCGCCCGACAAGGCTCGAACTTGTGACCTCTGCCTTCGGAGAAGCCCTCAGAGATCGCGTCGTCGACCGCGCCCGTGAATGCTTTGCCCGACGATTGCGCCGCCATCTTCGTGACTTGAACCTGCAGCGCTCGTCTGCTGCGGTGCATGAGTCTGCTTTTGCCACTAAGCCGACATGCCGCAGCGTGAATCGGAGGCCCGCCTTTGGCTGAGGCCCCTTACAGCATCTAGTCCGCCACCAGCGCATCGCCAGTGCGCTGGAGAACGACTGCGACCCCGGATCGCTCGAGCGGGGTCGCCCCCAACTTGAGCAGAAGCTCGGCTGTCTCGCGCCGGAATTTGCGTGGGATTTGCAGGCGGCGGTCGCCGATATCCTTGACCAGCACGGACATGGAGATGCTCAAGGGCGTCTGTCCGAAGCCGTCCTTGGCATCGATCTTGGCGCCCTTGCTCACCAGGAATGCGGCGACGTCGTTCAGACCCTGATAGGCGGCTGCGTGCAGCGCGGTCCAGCCGAACTGCCCGGCGGCATTCACGTCGGCGCCGTGCTCCACCAGGTACCTGGCGGTCTCCACCGCCATCGCCCGCTCCTCGGGCGATCGCGGCCGCAGCACGTCCGTGCCGGCGCCGGCCGCCAGGATCAGCGGCGTCGTGCCCTGCTCGGTCGGAATGAGCGGGTCCGCCCCGCCGTCCACCAGCGCCTTGACCGCGTCCAGGTTGTTGACCTCCGCGGCCAGCAGGAGCGGCGTGGCGCCCTGCAGCACGATCTCGGTCACGGTCTTGGCGTTGGGCTTGTCCTGCTTGAAACGGGCATTCGGGTTCGCGCCACGCGCCAGCAGCGCCTTGACGACCTTCACGACGGCGTCTTTTGATTTCAGGTCGATGCCGTAATCCGAATCCCGCACGACGAAATGCAAGGGCGTATAGCCGCGCGCGTCTATAGCATTAGGATCGGCGCCCGCGTCGAGTAGCACTGCGACCGCGTCCGCGCGCGCCATGGCGCTGGCGATGATCAACGGCGTCAGCTGGGATTCCCCCATGACGTCATTGGGCTTCGCGCCGGCGCGCAGCAAGATGCGAATGCAGGCCGCGTCGCCTTGCCGGGCGGCAAACATCAGCGCAGTCGAGCCCGACTTCGAACGGACATCGACATTGGCGCCGCGCCGTGCCAGCTCCTCGACCACTGCGGCGTGACGCTCCGATGCCGCCCACATCAAGGCGGTCTGCCCCTCGTTTGCCTCCTTCGCGTTGGGGTCCGCATTGCCCGACAGCAGCACGCGTACGGTGGCGAGGTTGCCGCGGCGGGCCGCATCCATGAGCGGCGTTTCGCCCGACAACAGGGGCGCATTGGCATCGGCGCCAGCTGCCAGTAACCTCTCGGCCATGACCGGATCTGCGTTCGCCGCGGCCGCGTAAAGCGCGGTGGCGCCGTATTCGTTGGCACCCTTCACATCGACGCCGGCCCGCAGAAGCAGATCGGCGATCTCGAGGTCGTTACGGGACGCCGCGGCGATCAACGCCGCCATGCCTTCGGCGCCCACGACATCGTCCTTGGCGGTGCCGTTGAGCAGGGCCCGCACCGCGTCGCGGTCGCCTTGCCGCGCCGCGTCCGCCAGCGATCGCTTGCCCGATTCGGCGGCAAGCACACCTCCGGCTGCGAGCGGCAAGCTCAGCAGTCCGGCCAGAATCGTTGTCCTGATGCTCATGGTCGTTCCCCTACTTAGAGCGTGATCCATTCGAGGTGATGGGCAAGGCTTCATCCGTTCAGGTGTATCGCTCACGTGTGCGCAGCCGCTCCCGCGTAGACGGGCGATCGACTGATCAAGGGCGCATGCCGGTGACAAGCCGACATGCGTCTGCAACGCCGCCCTTTCTAAACCGACGGCAGCTCGAGCCTTCCCGTGCTGTCGCCGATCTTCTCGACGTACGGGACATTGGCTTTGTCCAGCATGGTCAGCAGGAGATTGCCCATCGGCGTGCGGCCGGGATAGCGGACGTGCTGTCCGCCTCTGATCCCGGCGACGCCGCCGGCGACCAGGAGCAGCGGCAGATTGGTATAGAGGTGCAGATTGCCGTCGCTCAGCGCGCCGCCGTAGAGCAGCATCGAGTGGTCGAGCAGCGAACCGTCGCCGTCCGGGGTTGAGCTCAGCTTGTCGAGATAGTAGGCCAACATCTTGGTGTGGAAGATGTTGATCTTGATGGTCTTGGCAATCTTGTCCGGATCACCCTGGTGATGCGTCACGGAATGATGGGCGTCGCCAAATCCGATCTCGGGATAGGCACGGCCGCTCATCTCGTGGCCGATCTGGAAGGTGCAGACGCGTGTCATGTCGGTCTGCCAGGCCAGCACCATTAAATCGGCCATCAGCTTGTAGTAATCGGAGAAGACCTGCGGCACGCCGGTGGGGCCGCCCAGCCGCGGCAAGTTCGGATCGGGCTGCTTCTGCGCCTCCGCCAGCTGCATGCGGCGCTCGACGTCGCGCACCGCCTCCAGGTACTGGTCGATCTTGCCGCGGTCCGGTCCGCCGAGCTTTCCGCGCAGCCGTTTGACGTCGTCGGTGACGGCGTCGAGGATGTTGCGCTCGTCCTGCCGCATCGCCGCCCGCGTCTCCGGATCGGTGGAGCCGGCGTCGCCGAACAGGCGCTCGAAGATGGCGCGCGGACGGTTCTCCATCGGCAGCGGCGTGGTCTCGTCACGCCACGAGATCGTATTGTAATAGGCGCAGCTGTAGGCGGACTCGCATGCGCCCAACACCTCCGCCGATTCCAGCCCGACCTCGAGCGAGGCGAGCTGCGTGTATTTGCGGAACTCCTTCGCCGCGATCTGGTCGACGGAGACGCCGGCGCGCAGGTCCGCACCCGCGGTCATCTTGGCGTGCGCGCCCGTCAGCCAGGCGGTGCAGGCGCGCGGATGATCGCCCGCCACCTCGTTCTCGCGCGCCGCGGATTGCTGCTGGTCGAGCCCGCTCAGCACCAGCATGCGGTCGCGGAATTTCGCCAGCGGCTCGAGGATCGGTGTCAGCTCGAAATCGGCGCCCACGGTCGCCGGCGTCCACTTGTCCATCATGATCCCGTTCGGGACCTCGATGAACGACATGCGGATCGGCCGTCTGCTCTCCGTGGACAGGGCCGGAGTCATGGCGTCCAGCACGGGCAGGGCCAGAACCGCGCCCGTTCCGCGCAGGAAGCTCCGGCGGGGAATCGACTTCCTAGTTATTGCTAGCATTGCTCACCCTCCTCATCTGGAATGGCGCGCTGTTGACGATACCGAGAATGATGGCTGACCACCTTTGATCGTCCGCCGCAGCCGCGCGGGCGATCTTGCGAACAATTGGGCGGTCGTACTGCTCCACCCCCCGACCAAGCGCATAAGTCAGCAGCCGTTCGGTGAAGGTTTCGACGAACAGGTCGCGTTTGCCCACCAAGACCTCACGCAGGCCGGCCGGTCCGTCGAACGTGGTGCCGTCGGGGAGCACACCCGAGGAGTCGATCGGTCCGGTGCCGACGCCGGTGGACTCGCGCCAGCGGCCGAGACCGTCGAAGTTCTCCAGCGAGAAGCCAAGCGGATCCATCATCTTGTGGCAGACGGCGCAGGTGGGATTGGCCCGGTGCTGCTCCATGCGTTGGCGCATGGTCAGCGTCTTGGTGCTGGCATCGTCCTTCAGCGAGGGAACATTGGGCGGCGGCGGCGGCGGCGGCGTGCCGAGCAGCTGCTCCAGCACCCACTTGCCGCGGATGGTCGGCGCCGTCCGATTGGGATAGGAGGTCACCGTCAGGATGCTGGCCTGTCCGAGCAGTCCGTAGCGCTGGGGGTCGTCGAGCGTGACGCGGCGAAACTCGTTGCCGTAGATGCCCTTGATGCCGTAGTGCTCGGCCAGGCGCTGGTTGAGGAAGGTGTAGTCGGTGCGCAGGAGGTCGCCGACGCTGCGGTCCTCGCGCAGCGTGCTCTCGATCAAGAGCTCGGTTTCCTGCGCCAGCGCCTGGCGCAGGTTTTCGTCGAAATTCGGGAACGACGTTGAGTCCGGCTGAATGCCGGCGATGTTGCGCAAGTACAACCACTGGCCGGAGAAGTTTTTCACCAGCGCCTGCAAGCGTGGATCGGCCAGCATGCGCCGGACTTGGGCGGCGAGCACCGACGGATCGCTGAGCGCGCCGCGCTCGGCGGCCGCGAGCAGCTCGTCGTCGGGGATGCTGCTCCACAGGAAGAAGGACAGCCGCGATGCAAGCTCGACGTCGCTGATGCGGTGAACGCTGCCGGGAGCCGCGTCCGGCGGATCGAGCTCCATGCGGAAAATGAATTCCGGCGACACCAGGATCTTCTGCAGCGCCAGCCGCACGCCGGCCTCGAAACCGCCGCCGAAACCGCCGCCTTGGGCGCCGCGCTGGTAGAGTGCGAGCAGCGGCGGCAGATCGTTGGCGCCGATCGGCCGCCGATAGGCGCGGCGTGCGAGGCTCGCGAGAATCTGCTCGGCGCAAGCCTGCTCCTCGGCGCGCGTGGCGGGACGGCAGATGAAGATCCTCTCGCGGCTTGGCGTAGCGCCCGGCCCCTGCACATCGTACGGGCCGGCGACCCCGATGCTGCCCACGCCTTCGAAGAAATTCATCTCGTCACGGCGTCGTTCGATGATGCCTTCGGGCATCACCGTATCCTTCAGGAAGGTGGCCACAAGCGTTCGTGTACCAGCCTTCACCGGCAGGCGGACCTTGAGATGCGAATCGGGGTCTTCGCCGGTGCCGTGCACGATGCCGCGCGGGTCGGCGGCAATGGTGAACACGCCGAGCCTCTGGTCGTCGAGCCGCAGGTCGAGCTTGCGTTCCCGCCCAAGACCCAGAAACTCGTCCTGTCTGCCCCTTTGCAGCCCTACCGAGATTTCATATTCGCCGTCCACCGGGAAGCGGTGGCGAACCGCGACGCCGCCACGCGAGCCGAGCGGCATGGCCTCGCTCATGCGATCGACCTGAACGAGGCCGGGACGGACGGAATAGGTCTGATAGGTGGCGCCCAGGTTGATATCGCCCACGGCCAGGCGACTGATCTTGCTCGCCGCCAGCATGTAGCGCTCGAGCAACAGCGGCGATACCGTCAACACGTCGCCGATATTGTCGAAACCGTAGCCGGAGTCGTCGGCCGGCAGGATCTCCGCGACGTCGATCTCGAGCGCCAGCAGATCGCGAATGACGTTGGCGTACTCGGCCCGGTTCAGCCGATGTAGCGTCGGGCGTCCCGGGTCAGGTTTTGTCTCCGCCAGGCGATCGCGTTCGCTATCGATATATTTGACCAGCGCGTCGTAGGCCGCCGGCTCGGGTCGCGGCATTCCGGCCGGCGGCATCTCGCGATTGCGCAGCTTGCGCAGCAGCTTTTCCCAGATGGCGCCGTTGTCCTCGAGATTGGCGGGATCCAAGGCCTCCAGGTTCAATCCGGCAAATGGCGTAGGACCGCTATGACAGCCCATGCAATACAGCTGCAGCGTCGTGCGATGAGAGTCTATTGCCGCGGACAATGAGTCTTCCGCCGAAAGCGTTGCGGCGGGAAACAACGCCGCGCCCGCGAGTACCATGCTTATTGAGATCGGTGCTCGGGTTCGAATCATTCGCCCCTCCCACGCTCAAAACAGTCGCAAGGTAAAAGGTCAGGCTACGCCGATGGATGCCACCTCGCAAGGAGAGGCCCGCGTGCGACCGTGAAAATACTGACGATATAAAATAGCTGATAATATAAGGGGCGATTACGAGCCATAGAAATTGCTTACAGCGACTAATGCGAAGATGCCCATGAGGCGGGCGCGCCTGAGGTGCCGGCAGAGTGCGCAATGCGCTGCCTACCAATCACGTGATTGCCTGAGCGCATGATCTTGAAAAGTGGACATCGGTTTTTCGGATGAGCCCGAGCGGTCATTGCAGTTGCGGCGCAGCACCGGCATCCTCGCCCTCGCGAACGTGAATTGTCTTGCACACCGCGCGAAAGGGCTCCTACATGTCCGTCGTTTCTCCGCATCAGACCATCGCCGCCGAGGGCAGCGCGTCCCCCCAGACCACAAGCGCGGACCGACCGCTCGCGACGGCGAAACGTTCGCAATCCGCGGTTCCGCGCCGCCTGCGGCGTTATCTGTCGCTTGCGGATTTTGAGAAAACGGCCCGCCAGCGCCTTCCGAGGATGATCTACGGCTTCATCGCCGGAGCCGTCGAGACCGATGCGGCGCTGCGCGATAACCGGCGCGCTTTCGACGAATACGGCTTCGTTCCGCGCGTGCTCAACGATGTCTCGAGCCGCAACCAGATGACGACGCTATTCGGCATGACCTACGCCGCGCCGTTCGGCATCCCGCCGTTCGGGTCCGCTGCGCTGTGCGCGTATCGTGGCGACATCGTGCTCGCGCGCGCGGCCGCGGCGGCAAATGTGCCGATGATTCTCAGTGCGGCCTCCTTGATCAAGCTCGAGGACGTTAGGCGGGCAAACCCGGCCGCCTGGTACCAGGCCTATTTGGCGGGCGATGCCTTGCGCATCGAGCCGCTCGTCGATCGGGTCGCCGCCGCCGGCTACGACACCTTCGTGGTGACCGCCGACGTGCCGGTCCCCTCGAACCGCGAGCACAACATTCGCACCGGCTTCCAGGTCCCGCTCCTGATCACACCGCGGGTCGCCTGGGATGTAGCGACGCACCCGCATTGGCTGCTCGGCACCTGGATGCGCACGCTGAAAAATCACGGCATGCCGCATTTCGAGAATATGGACGCGACGCGTGGTCCACCCGTCCTGTCCAAGAATCTCGTGCGCAATATCGGCAATCGCGACCAACTCGCCTGGAAGCATGTCGAATTGATACGCCGGCGCTGGAAGGGAAAGCTCGTGGTGAAGGGCTTGATTGCCCCGCAGGATGCCCGCATCGCGCGCGAATGCGGCGTCGATGGAGTAATGGTCTCAAATCACGGCGGCCGGCAGCTTGACCATACGGTGTCGCCGCTGCGCACGCTGCCCGAGATCGCAGCCGAGGCGAAGGGCATGACCGTGATGCTGGACGGGGGCGTGCGGCGCGGCACCGACGTGCTCAAGGCGCTCGCGCTTGGCGCGCAGTTCGTGTTTGTCGGCCGGCCGTTCCTCTTCGCGGCGGTGGCTGCTGGCGAGCCGGGCGTGCAGCGCGCGCTTACCCTGCTGAAGGATGAGGTGGATCGTGACATGGCATTGCTCGGCGTGCGCAGCATTGCCGAGGTCACGCCGGACCTGGTCCGCCGGCTCGGTCCCGAACCGCCATTCGGCCGCAACACTCCCTGACCGATGTGCCGCCAGACCGCCCTGACGATACCGCCGACGAGATGATCGAATAGGGATGCTGTTTGCTGTGGTAGGTTAGTCCGCTGCTGGCACAAAGCGGACATAGCGAAACGTCTGCCCGTTTGTCCGCCTTCGGGGCAAAGCAGACATTGACCGGGTCGCCCCTCGCCTGTCGATTTTATGAGAGCACGCCCTAGCGAGCACAGCTTGCCCGGCAAGCAGTCTTGCACTTATTGAAATTGGTGAAGCACTCTCGGCTAGCCTCCGGACGCTCGCACGAGTGTTCGGCCGCGCACCTCGAATCGCAGGCCCTATAACATTTGGCCCGTTCATGTGCGTCGGGGGCAGCGGCCGCAGCGAGCGCCATTCCTGCAATCGACAGCGCTGCAATTGTAATGGTGAGCGCACCACGTCGGTTCATGTGAATAATTCTACCTCATAGCCGAGACACATTCTATGCGGGGGGTTGGGCGCGCCGAGCTGCGTCATTCATGACGGGATCAGAAGTCGTCGTCGACGGCGGATCGACGCAACTCTGACGCTGCCGCGCCGCTCCGCGGACAGCGACAGGCAGAACTGCGGTTCTGCCTGCTGCTGCGCGCACGAGCTGCCGCCGCGTGGTTACGTGTCCATCCGTTCGACCCATTGTGCGCGCCAGGCGCTCGCCTCGAAAGGAGCCGCAAAGTACTGTGTCTCCCGTGCAACCTTGTCGCCGCTGAACTCCATGATGCTGACGGTGTAGGACGGCTTGCCGTCGTAGGTCAGGGTGAACTCGGTGATCCACAGATCGCCGCCGCCAATAATTCGTCGGACAGCAAACCGCTTTTGGTTCGGCTGGCTCGCGCGTTGGTTCTGAATGTTGCCTCGACCGCGGGTTCGCTCGCCTGACTGCGGATATTCCAGCACCGCATCCTCG